>JACXTP010000053.1 GCA_016919625.1 Methanomassiliicoccaceae archaeon | reverse complement strand
CCTCCAGATGTTTGACCCTCTGGATCAAGGTGGTGGGGTGGATGCCCAGCCGTTTCGCTATTTGGCGATAGGAGCCCTGGCTGGAATGACATATCTCCTTAACGATCTTCTTGTCAAGGTCATCGATTTTCATATCAGAACGCTCCATTATCGAAGGCTGGGGGATAATTGTGGACATATGTCCTTTTCATTATAAATATGATGAGCCATTCATCTAACCAACTCTTCCCATGAGCTCACTGCCGAGCATTGGGTATTTTAAGACCGGCAACGATGCATGGCACATGAAATCCGCCACCGTGAAGCTCTATGAGGGGGAACCTTATCTGACGCATTTCGTCGCCAAGGTGGTCGGGATCTCCGGCGACATGGTGGAGCTGGACAGGACCGCCTTCTATCCCGGAGGTGGGGGTCAGGACCCTGACGTGGGTACCATCGCCGGATTCGTCGTCTCTGAGGTGCAGAACAAAAACGGTGCAATAATGCACAAGGTCTCGGGTCACAACCTCCAGGTGGGTCAGGAGGCGGAGGGGATAATAGACTGGCCCAGGCGGTTCGACCTGATGAGGGCACATACTGGCGAGCACCTGCTCTTCTCTTCATTGAACAGGCTGGTGACGGAACTGGAACTGGTCAAGATAGCCATCACCCCCACCAAGAAGAGCTTCATTGTCAAAGGTAAGCTGGACTGGGACATGGTGCTGCACGCTGAGACCATGGTCAACCAGGTGATTGCGGCGGACGTCGAGACGGAGGAACTGCATGTTACTCGTGAGGACCCACTGGTGGCGGAATCCAGGGTCAAGTTGGAACGCATCCCTGGTGACCGCATTAGGTTGGTGCGTATCGGCGATTTTGACCTGGCCGCGTGCGCTGGTGTTCATGTGCGCAAGAGCGGAGAGATTGGCATGCTGATGGTGGAGAAGGTATCCTCGGCCAAACCTGCTGGGGATCATGAGGTGGAGTTCAAGGTGGGGGAGGACGCGATGCGCCGAAGTCTGCAGCTGGCAACCATTTCCCAGCAAGCATCCGAACTCTATGGCGCCCATCCGGAGGACCTGATCAAGGCGTTGCGCAACCAGGTAGAGGAACTTGAGAGGACAAGGGATGCGCTCAAGCGTTATGCCAGGTCCTGGCTGGGCAACCTTGCTGCCGAGAAGGTCGGGGAGACCTCGCTTTTCATCGCGGTGACCCATGGATTGGACCGAAAGACACTGTCGGAAGAGGCGACTAAAAAGGCGCTGTCGCCCAAGACCGCCTGTTTATTCGTGGACGAAGCGGAGCGTACCTTGGTGGTGGTGGCGGTCTCCAAGGACCTGGACAGAATCGATGCCAACTCCGTACTCCAGGCCATGATCAGGGAGCATGGTGGAAAAGGTGGTGGGAACAAGACCTTCGCGAGCGGAGGTTTTGGCAACATCGGAAGTGCAGAGTCGATGTTGGACAGAGGGCGGGATCTCATCAACAAGACGCCGTGAAGGAAGTGCTCATCAAGCCATTATTAAATGTACAAAAATTTCCAAAATAACTATACATTTATCCATTCTATTTGAATATTGTAGATGTTTGTAGCCAAAGCAAAGGTTCTTCTAGTAATTTTATTTTACATCAATTTATGGCGCTATCGGAATACGAGTTGAAAGAGCAGATCCTATCTAGGGTCAAAAAGGAGAACGTGAAGTTCATCGAGATGCAGTTCTCGGACATCCTGGGCATGGTGAAGAGCGTGTCTATCCCAGTGACCAGGATCGAGCATGTCATCGATGATGGTGTCTACATCGACGGGTCCTCTATCCTCGGTTATGCTACCATCGAAGAGAGCGACATGCGCGCGATCCCCATACTCGATTCTTTCCAGATATACCCCTGGATCGAAGAGGCGAACATGCAGACCGCGAGGTTCATGTGCACCATCTCCGACCACAGCGGCAACCGCTTCAAGGGAGACCCCAGATGGGTCCTGGAGAAGATGGTGGCCAAGGTCAAGGACATGGGTTACAGCTTCAACGTCGGCCCGGAGTTCGAGTTCTTCCTTTTCCCAATGGATGATGATGGCAAGCCGGTCAGGAAGCCAGCCGATTCCGGCGGTTACTTTGACCTGATGCCTATGGACGCAGGGGAGATGGCTAGGAAGCACATCATGCTCATGTTCGACGAGCTCCACTACGACATGGAGGCCTCGCACCATGAGGTGGCTCCCGGTCAGGTCGAGGTGGACATGCGCTACCAAGATGCCCTGACCATGGCCGACCGTGTCCTCACCCTCAAGTACGGCATAAAGACAATGGCAATGCAGTACGGGTTCTATGCCACGTTCATGCCCAAGCCCATCTTCGGATTGGCTGGTTCTGGCATGCATGTGCACCAATCGATGGCGAGCAAGGACAAGAACGCCTTCGACGACCCGAACGGGGCATTCGGCCTATCAGATATGGCGATGAAATACATCGGCGGACTGCTGGCGCACGCAAGGGACAACTGTGCGATCTTGGCCTCCTACGTCAACTCGTACAAGCGCCTAGTACCGGGATATGAAGCTCCCTGCTACCTATCCTGGGCGAATATGAATAGGAGCGCGCTCATCCGCGTCCCTGCCGGTAGAGGCGGCAGGACGAGGGTCGAGCTGCGGAACCCGGATCCAGCAGGAAATCCCTACCTGCAGTTCGCCGTCATGCTCGCAGCGGGCCTGGATGGAATTAAGTCCAATATCAAACCTCCAGAACCAGTGGAGAAGGACATCTACCACATGAGCAAGGAGGAGAGGGCGAGGCAGGGCATAGACTCCCTGCCAATGAACCTGGGAGAGGCCCTTGATTGCATGGCGAAGAGCAAGCTGATGAAGGAATGCCTGGGCGACCACATCTTCAACAACTACCTGTACATCAAAGGGAAGGAGTGGGACGATTACAGGAAATATGTGACGGACTGGGAAGTGAACCGTTACCTGCCCGTGCTCTGAGCCCAGGGACAACTTTCTTCCCACCTCCTTCCGGAGGTCCGCCCGGACCTCCGTACTTTTTTTGAAAATGCTATATATAGGTGGAGTAATCACTCAAAGGACCGTCATGATGCCAGGTATGCGGGGAGTGAACCCCCGGCAGATGAAGCAGGCTATGAAGCGCATGGGCATCTCCACCGAGGACCTCGATGGGGTGGAGGAGATAATCATTCGCACCAAGGACAAGGAATACGTCTTCAAAGAAGCCTCAGTATCCATTATGAACGTGCAAGGGCAGAAGACCTTCCAGATCGTCGGAGAGCCGGAAGAGAGGGCTATAACCGGTCCAGGCTCAAAGCAGGATAAGGCTGCCACATCCGCCCCATCAGTGCCGGAGGAGGATGTGCAATTGGTCATGGATCAGACCGGTTGTTCCCGTGAGAAAGCCATGCAGGCGTTGAAGGACACCGATGGCCAACCGGCCGAGGCCATCATCAAAATCATTTCATCGTGAGGTCATATTCATGTGTCTAGCGGTCCCAGGTAAGATCGTGTCCATCGAGGGCAAGGACGCCCAGATCGATTTCGGAGGCGTCATGAGAGAGGCTAACATTTCCATGGTCCAAGTGGGGGTTGGCGATTATGTGATCGTTCACGCAGGCTTCGCCATTCAGGTTATCGACGAGGATGAGGCCAAAGAGACCATCCAACTTTGGGAGGAAATGCTCGCCCATGCCTCCCAAGCCGACTAAGGATGGAACCAAGTCCAATACCGCTACTTCATCGGATTTCCCCGCTCATTTTGCTCGGCGCTGAAGCAAATCTTTATGGTGGACAGGCACGGCTATGACCTACAAGCTTCGTTAAACGATGCCGTGGACGCATGTGCGTCTTCTCGCTGCCGGGCAAATGAGGCGTGCAACTGACCCATGATGAGATGGAGCTGTGCAGTCAATGGTGGTAGGATGAAATCAGTATACGGACCATTGCGGTCTTGGCGCTTGGGCGTTGCCATGGGGGTGGACCCCATCTGTAGGCAGCCCAAGGTGTGCAATTACAAATGCGTATACTGCAGGCTGGGCCATGGCGGCATAATGGTGACGGAGCGTTGCAGGTTCGTGGACGAACGGTCGGTCCTTGAGGAGGCCCGGGACCTGCTGAAGCAGCATCGAGTCGATGCCGTGGAGGTCCGTGGGACCGGAGAGCCGTTCCTGGCCAAGAACCTGGCGGAGATCGCCAAGGGTTTGCGAGAGCTGACCGATGCCCCGATATGTGTGGTCACCAATGGTTCAATGTTTTGCCGACCGGACGTTCAGTCCGAGTTGGACTCATTCGATATCGTAGTGGTCAAGCTAGATTGCTCCGATCACCAAACATTCCTAGCCATCAATCGTCCACATAACTCCGTCAATTACGATAGGATGATGGATTTCATGCTAAGGGCTAGGAGATCGCACAAGGGGAGCTTTCGGGTGCAAGTGACCGCGGTACGCCAGAACCTAGGGGAGATGGAGCGCATCGTAAACATTTGCGAGACGTTCCGGCCAGACGTTGTTTATCTGAACACGCCCTTGCGAAGCACATCCTCGGAACTTTCCCGCAGGGACCTTGCCGAGGTTGCCAAACTTTTCAGCGCCTTCAAGGTGCGCACGGTCTTTGATGGCGAACCATAAAAAATGGAAATATGAAAGTGTTTAGATCTGGCAGAGCTTCAGCAGTTCGCCCCATTTCTTGTCCACGTTCTGCTGGATCTCATCGGCCACCGATGCCCACTGGGGCTTGAGCAAGTGGCTGAAACGCCCTTGGGACTTCAACCAGTCGCTGATGGGCTTCTTGGGCTTGCTTCCTTCGGCGATGCGCTTGCTGTCACCAGTCAGGGCGTACTTGCCGTTCTCGTACTCGTACAGGGGCCAGACGCAGGTCTCGACCGCCAGCTTGGCCATTTCCACGCCCAAGGACGGGTCGTAGCGCCAGCCGCGAGGGCAGGGGGCGATGACGTTGAGGAAGGCCGGGCCGTTCGCATCGAATCCCTTGCTCGCCTTCTCGATCAGGTCCTTCCAATTGTGGGGGGAGCACTGGGCCGCGTAAGGCAGGTCATGGGCGATGATGATCTTGGTCATGTCCTTGGGGAACTCCTTCTTGCCAGGGATGCATGTGCCCGCCGGGCAGGTGGTGGTCTGGGCACCCCTTCCAGTTGCCCCGGAGCGCTGAATCCCGGTGTTCATGTAAGCCTCGTTGTTGAGACATACGTACATGAAACGGTGACCGCGTTCGATCGCTCCTGATAGCGCTTGGAACCCGATATCATAGGTCGCGCCATCCCCGCCGAAGGAGATGAAGCGGATGTCCTCGGTGATCTTACCCTTGCGCTTCAAGGCGATATAAGCGGACTCCACGCCAGTGATGGTGGGGGCAGCGTTCTCGAAGGCGCTGTGGATCCATGGCACGTTCCAGGAGGTGTATGGGTATATAGAGGTGGAAACCTCGAAACAGCCAGTGGCATTCGACACCACGATAGGCTTCTGGGTGGCCATCAATATCTGCCTGGCTATGATCGGTTCCGTGCAACCCGCGCAGAGGCGGTGGCCTTCGGTGAACCTGGTCTCCTGCTTGGACAGCTCTTTCAGAGATGCGCTCAAATCCGCACCCCCATGAAGTTAAGTTCGTTCACATTCCCGGACATGAGGTTCTTGAACACGTCCTTGAGCTCATCTGGTCGGACGTCCCTTCCACCCAGACCATAGACATAATTGACTATCTTGGGGCGGTCCTTGACGTCGAAGAGGGCGGAGCGCACCTCGGGGAACACCGGTCCGGTGGAACCGATGCTTATGGCCCGATCGAAGACAGCGACGGCCTTCTTGCCCTGGAGCAATCTGGCGATTTCCTTTGCGGGGAAGGGCCGGAAGAGACGGAGCTTCAGGGAGCCCACCTTGTGGCCTTCGGCACGCAGCTGGTCCACGACATATTTTACCGTGCCGGCGGTCGAACCCATGGCCATGATGACATAGTCAGCATCGTCCAGGCGGTAACCTTCGGCCACATCGTAGTGGCGCCCGGTGATCTTCCCATACTCCTTGAAGGTGTCCTTGATGACCGGCATGGCCTTGTTCATCGCCTCCACCAGCTGGTACTTGTGCTCGAAGTAGTAATCGGTGAAGGAGAATGGCCCCATGGTGGTGGGGTTCTTGAGGTCCAGCAATGGGCGGACCGGCTTGAAGTCCCCAATGAACTTCTTGACCACGGCGTCGTCCAAAGGCAGGAACTTCTCCAGAGAGTGGGTCACGATGAAACCATCGATGCAGTTCATCACGGGCAGCCTCACGTTCATGTGTTCCGCTATCTTGAAGGACATGATGGAGTCGTCGTAGGCCTCCTGCACGTTCTCACCGAACATTTGGATCCAGCCAGAGTCGCGTGCTCCCATGGCGTCGCTGTGGTCGCAATGAATGTTGATCGGCCCGCTCAGGGCTCGGTTGGCCACCGACATGACGATGGGGAGACGCATGGCGGAGGCGATGTAAAGGACCTCCCACATGAACGCCAGTCCCGCAGATGCGGTGGCGGTCGCCACCCTAGCCCCAGCTGCAGCGGCACCGATGCAGATGGACATGGCGCTGTGCTCCGACTCGGCGCAGACATATTCGGAATTGACCTCCCCGTTGGCCACGAAATCGGAGAAGTTCTCCACGATGATGGTCTGGGGGGTGATGGGATAGGCTGCCACCACGTCAGGATCTATCTGCTTCCACGAGAATGCTATGGCCTGGTCGCCGTTGAACACAAGTTGTGATTCCATTTAGGTCCCCTCCTCTTTCATGGTGATGCATTTCGCTGGGCATTGCACCGCGCAGATGCCACAGCCCTTGCAATGTGAGTATTTGAACCCCTTCATCTTCCCTTCCTCGACTATGATGCTGTTGTCGGGGCAATAGATCCAGCAGGTCAGACAGTTGGTGCACTTCTCCTTGTCCACCTCAGGCCGCTTTGACCTCCAGCTCCCCGTCTCGTATTTTACGGCATTACCGGGCTCAATGATCATGGCACCGGTTGGCAGGTCCTTGGAACGCTTCTCCGACATCACTCCACCTCCTCGTAGGCCCGTTGCACGGCATGTAGGTTCTTGGTGACCACTTCTTTGGAGAACTTGCCGCTGAACTTGCTCTCCAGCTCTTCCAAAACTGAGCTAAGCTTCACATAGTCCAGTACTTTGACGACCGCGCCCAACATGGCGGTATTGGCGGTGGGTCGGCCGATCTCCTCCATGGCGATCTTGGTGGCATTGACGGCATGGACATCGGCGCTAGTGGCAAGAAGCTCCCTCAGGTGACCTCTGCCCTCGGCGTAGTTGGCCACAAGATGCCCATTGTCCTTCATTCCGTCCAGGACCTTTACCTGTTTCAGGAGGGTCGAATCCAGGACCACGACCATGTCAGGATAGTAGACCTGACTATGGACGACAACCGGATCGTCCGACAATCGAGTGAACGCCCTTATCGGGGCGCCCATGCGCTCCGGCCCGAACTCTGGGAAGGCCTTTATGAATTTGCCTTCCTTCAGAGCGGCCCCTGCGAGAAGCTCGTTCGCGGTGACCACTCCTTGGCCTCCTCTCCCATGCCAACGTATCTCTATGGTCGTCACGTGAAGCACCGTACAATCATCCCTGAAAAGGCTCATGATATATAAGGATTCCATTAAATTCTTTACGAAAGCTAACTATATTTTTACGAATACCTTGCTTAAGACACCATAAACATGTCATTATTAGCCGATTACCTATGAAAATGAACGATAGAGGAGGCTAGAATTGCCATAGCATGGCACTGAGCCCTACTTTCAGTAAGGCCATATCAGAACAGATTTTCGGGTTCGAACAAAATGATTGCCTACATACAACTAAAATATGTAACTACCCGTCGAACAAAAGTTTATACCTTTTAGGGCTATCCTCGATTGTGAGGACCGCGAAGAGGGGACTATCTTCAGACGGGACCCATGTTCTGAGGGATGATGGATGGTCGACAGGATAGTGGAGATTTCCGATCTGACGAAGGATGACATACCTATCGCAGGAGGCAAGGGTGCCAACCTGGGGGAGCTGGTCGGGGCAGGGTTCAATGTCCCGCCCGGATTCGTGCTGACCACCGTCGCCTATGATTATTTCGTCAAGAGCAACGACATCGAGAAGAGGATGGAAGATATCCTCGAGGGTATAGATGCCAGCAGCGAGAGTTCTTTGCAGTCCGCATCGATAAGGATGCGGGGTCTGTTCGAGCAGATGCCTATCCCCAAGGACCTCGCTGATCAGATCCGCTCCGAGTGGCAGAGGATGTGGAAAGGCCGAAAGAGCGGTTTCGTGGCAGTGCGCTCCAGCGCCACCGCTGAGGACCTGCCCACGGCATCCTTCGCCGGCCAGCAGGACACCTATTTGAACGTGGGCGATGAGGAGGACCTCTTGGACAAGACTAGGAAGTGTTGGTCCTCTCTGTTCACTCCCCGAGCGATATCATATCGGGTAACCAAGGGCTTCGAGCATTCGAAGGTCAAGTTGGCCGTCGTGGTGCAGAAGATGGTGGCATCAGATACCTCTGGCATAATGTTCACGGTAGACCCGAACTCGGAGATGCCCCACATCATCATCGAGGCCGGTTATGGCCTGGGCGAGGCCATAGTGGGCGGAAAGGTCACCCCCGACACCTATGTGGTCGACAAGTTCCATAACAAGATTATCAATAAGAAGATCTCCAAGCAGACCTGGAAATACACCCGTGGCAAGACCGGGGACACGGTCAAGGAGAACATCCCCGAGAGCATCCAGTCCGCTCAGAAGATGACGGACGAGCAGATCTTAGCCTTGGGCAAGATAGGCAACGACATCGAGGTGCACTACACCAAGCCCATGGACATCGAGTGGGCCGTAGAGGAAGGTAGGATATATGTGGTCCAGGCGAGGCCCGTGACCACCTTGAAGTCGACAAAGGGTGAGGACATGGCGAGTGGAAAGACACATGCCGAGGGCGAACTGAAGAAATCGGGAAAGATCCTGGTCAAAGGGCTGGCCGCTTCGCCGGGACGGGCGTCCGGTGCGGTGCGCATGGTCTCGGAGGAGATGAACCTGGAAGTGGTCATAAAGGGTGACATAATGGTCACCGCCATGACCTCTCCGGATATGGTGCCAGCGATGACCCGCGCAGCGGCGATCGTCACCGACGAGGGCGGGATGACCTGCCACGCCGCTATCGTGGCCAGGGAACTAGGCATACCTTGCATTGTGGGCACCTCCAACGCCACCCAGAAGCTGGCCGAAGGGATGATGGTCACGGTGGACGGCAACACCGGTGTGGTGACCGAGGGGGCGGAGCAGAAGAAAGATGAGGTCAAGGCCGCCCCATCCGCAATAGGCCGCAGCGTTCCTGCCACAGGTACCAAGGTCTACATCAACGTGGGTGTGCCCCACAAGGCGGAGGAATATTCCAAACTGCCGGTGTCGGGTGTCGGCCTGATGCGCATCGAGTTCCTTTTCACCTCCTATATACAGGAGCACCCTTGCTCGCTGATAGAACAGGGCAGGCAGAACGAACTCATCGACAAGTTGGCCGATGGCATTGCGATAGTGGGAAAGGCGTTCTACCCAAGGCCGATCATCTTGCGCACCTCCGACTTCAAGACCAACGAGTACCGAGACATGAAGGGCGGGGCCAAGTTCGAGCCTAAGGAACAGAACCCCATGATCGGATGGAGGGGTTGCTCCCGCTATGTATCCGACAGCTACCGCGAGGCCTTCAAGCTCGAGCTCCGGGCCATCAAGAAGGTCAGGGACGAAATGGGCCTGAAGAATGTTATGGTCATGTTGCCCTTTGTTCGCACCATCGAGGAGCTGAAGAAGATCACCGAGATGATGAACGAGGTGGGACTGGAGCGTAATCGCGACTTCAAGCTCTACCTCATGGCTGAGATACCATGCAACATCTTCATGGCCGAGGAGTTCTCTGATTGGTGCGATGGTTTCAGCATCGGCAGCAACGACCTCACCCAGCTCACCATGGGTGCGGACCGAGACTCGGAGGTATTGGGCCGGATGGGCTACTTCGATGAGCGTAATGAGGCCATCAAGCGCGCCATAAAGATCCTCATCGATGCAGCTCACAAGAAGGGTCGCACGGTGGGCATATGCGGCCAGGCACCATCTGTTTACCCTGAGTTCTGCGAGTTCCTCGTGAATGCAGGCATAGACACCATCAGCCTCAATCCGGACACGGTTATCGAGACCATATCGATCATCGCATCGGCGGAGCAAAGGCTGCTCTTGGAAGCGGCCAGAAAAATAAACGGGGCATAAACCCCATCCTTTCATATTATTTAGAGACCCGGTCCTCGATCTTCTTTCCTTCGTCCTTAAGGAAACGGGTAGTTATTTCCATCAATGGGTGGTGAGCGCCTTCGATGATCCTAACATCGTCCAAGGTGCGCAAGCCCAGCTCCTCCGCCTGCTTCTCCATGCCCAATTCGATGTCATGGCTGGGCTCAAGGACGAACGCGGAGAACTGCCTCACACCCATCTGCTTGGAGGCCAATGCTCGGTGATGACCGTCCACCAGGACGTAATGTCCGTTCTTCTCCACCACGATGAGCGGCTCCACCAAACCTCTCTTGATCTCCTCCATTCGGCCCAGCAGCTCATCGGCGAAAACCTCTCTCTGCGTTGGACGGAGCAGCTCCACCGGGACGATCTTGCGGCGCACCGTTATGGTGACGCCGTGTTTGGTCTCCAGGAAGCTCTTCACCATCGCCACCTTATTTGGAGTGGCCCTCTCGATGTGCGAACGTACGATATCGAGGTTGGAGATGACGCCTATCAGGTTTCCTTCCTCGTCCACCACTGGCAGGTTGCGCAGCCCATAGCGGAAAAGGATACGGGCGGCATCGTCCAGATCCATGTTGGGTGTGGCGGTGTAAGTGCCATGGCGTATGACGTCCAAGACGCAGGCATCGGGATGATGGGCGGCCCGGAGCAGCTCCTTGGCCGTGATGAAACCGACGAGTTTGGAATCCTCGCACACGGGCATGCCATGGAACTCGGTGGAGATCAGTTTCTTGGTAGCCTCCCCTACCGTGAATGTGTGGGGAATGTACTGGACGTCGCGAACGATGTAATCCTCGACCTTTGCCTTCCTTTCTGTCATCTCACGGCACCTGCCTCGACCGGCCCTTTGAGGGGACCTTCGGATAAATATCTTTCTGGATTGACCGCTACCATCGTCTGGAGCAGCCAGTCCCTCAATCGAGGGACCTTAACTCATAAATATGAGTTCAATGTTTGGGTGTCTACAAGCCCTGGTAGTGTAGCGGCCTATCATGAAGCCCTGTCGAGGCTTCGACTCGGGTTCAAATCCCGACCAGGGCGCCATTCTGTCATTTGTTTTGATGTGTTGGTCGCTGTATTTTTTGAAAGGTATCAAATATTTTCATACAGTATTAAAAAAATCTAAAAAGTTCGATATCATATCGTAGGTCGGGGAAAGATATGGTATCGATAATGGGGACGTTGGGTTTCAGGCCAGACACCATCCTGCCGACAATAAGGTCCACTGAGGGACTGCAGAGGGTGGTGGTCTTCCACAGCGACCATGTGCGCTCCAGGGAGGCAGTGTCCGAGGTCCGGGACATCTGTGAGCAGATGGGGCTCAAATTCAGCCATCATGAGGTCCCGGACGCGTTCAACTTCATGAGGGTCTCCAAGGCCATCCAGAACGAGATCGCGGCAATGAGGGCGGCTGGAGATGCACTGCAGGTGTTCAACGTGGCCGGTGGGACGCGGATCATGAGCGCATGCGCCCTGCTGGTATGTACCCTTGAGGGGGTGAACTGCGTCTATGTCCACGATGACACTTTGGAGGAGATACCCCTGCCCATGCTCCAGATCCGTTATTCGGATGTGCTCACTCCCGTGCAGAGGGATATACTGAGATATCTGTTGGAGCACCGTGGGGAGGACATCACCCAAAAGGGGCTGGGATTGGCTTTCGGCTTGCACAAAGCCACCGTGAACCACCACATCAAAGAGCTTACGGCCCGAGGAGCGGTGCATCTGATGCCCTCCCCCAAGGATTCCCGCATCAAGTTGATCAAGGTGGAGGATTCCATGGAGCTCTTGCTGGGGAGGTCGTGATGCGCGCCCTGATATGCACTTTCGGCTTCGACGCGGACAAGATTATCCTAGCCATGAAGTGCATCAAGCACGACCACTTGGTGCTCGTGACCGGAACAGACAACTTGGAACATGATTCATTCGATCGCATTTCCTCACTGTGCCAGCGCTTAAGGACCCCTTTTGAGGTGATGACCACTGATAAGTTCGATGTGTTGGCCAGCATGAGCGTGTTCCAGGATCTGGTGGGGAGGCTCAGGTCCGAGGGGTTCGTGGTATGCATGGACATCGGCGGAGGGGTGCACACCCTGAGCTTGGCCGCATTGCTTGCCGCCTTGAACCTGGGTGTTGAGACATGGCATATCGATCGGGATCCTGTCCGATTACCAGTGCTATCGGGTGTCAGCATCAGCTCTAGGTTGAGCTCGGAGCAGCGCGCGCTGTTGTTGCAGATCGGTCCCGGGGCGAGGATGGACGGGCTCAGGCTGCCGGGGAACAGGAGGGACGCGGTCATGCGGGTTTTGCTGGAATTGAAACGGTCGGGAATGGTCCGGGTCGAATCAGCGCTGCCTGATGCATCGGTCTCCCTCACGGAGGAAGGGGTGGTTTGTCGACAGAACATGATGAGAGGGGTACCCAAGGCCGATGGGTTCACTGGATGAGCGGTAGGACGAACTTCTGCAGATATTCCAACTTATCATTTAGGTCCTCAGCGGCAAAATGATGCCTGGTGTGGATTAAGCTGTCCTGAAGGTGGTGCAGGCCCTCAGGCTCAAAAGGACAGGCCCCGGAGATGGCACAGGTAGCGATGGCCCATACCCGGCGCGCTGCATCTATGTTATACCCACCCCCGCCCGTGACCACATAACGCCCGTCACAATATTTGTGCGCAAGGTCGTGGGTGAACTCCGCTATGCCCTCATAGGCCTTGGTGGTGAGGCTGAGATCGACTAGGCTGTCCCCAAAATGGGCGTCTGTGCCGAACTGATGCAATATGAACTCTGGCCTATAGGCGTCCAGGGCCTCCTTGACCACCTTTCGATAGGCGTAAAGGTAGGCCTCGTCCGGAGTGTTCGCTGGCAATGGCACATTGATGGCATATCCATATCCTTCGCCCCGGCCGATCTCCCGTTCCGAGCCAGTGCCCGGATAGAACCCTTTTCCGTAGCGATGCAGGGAGATGGTGAGCACCTTCTCGTTGTAAAATATGTGCTGGGTGCCATCACCGTGATGGCCATCGATGTCGATTATCGCGATCCTTTCGATCCCGTGTCGCTTTTGTAAGAGACGGGCCGCGACCGCCAGGTCGTTGAAGACGCAGAATCCTGAGGCGCGATCTGGATGGGCATGATGCATGCCCCCTGCAGGATTCAATCCATGGGTAAAAACTCCTTTTACCACGGCCTCTGTAGCTGCCAACGTGCCCCCGGTCACCGCCAAGGCACCTTGGTAGAGGGTGGGGGTCGCTGGCGTGTCCCCCCGGTCCAGATATCCTTCCCCGACCTCACTTAGCTCCCGAACCCTATCGATGTAGGCTGAACTGTGCACCATCCTCAGGCAATCGATCCGGGCCGGTCTGGGCTCTTCCAGGTGCAATGTGTGACCAAAGGCCCCTATCTCTTCCAATGTGTCCCTTATCTTGCGGTATCTGATGGGCTGGAAAGGATGGTCTGGACCAAAATAGTACTTCAACATATCATCGCTGTAATAGAAGGCGGTTGTCCCAGACATCGCTGCTTGTTCCTCCCTGTGAAACGATGTTCAAACCATAAAAATTTGCACCAGAAACCTAGTCCAGGAATTCGATGCAAATGCTCCGCCTCTGCATGGCCAGGTTCTTGGATATCAGACCCTGCTCCATCCAGCATGCGTTATAGACGGCAACTGGGACCAGGCAGGTGGGGGTGAGGCCGGTTTCGGTGGCCATCCTCATGATCATGGAGCCCTCCAGGTCCATCAGGTCGCTCATCGAGACCATCCGCAATCGATCGGCGAAGCCATGAACCGACTTGCAATCGGAGGTTATCGTGACCAGGGTCTCATCGCCGGACCGCTCCGCCGTCACGATGGTCTGATGATCGCATATCGGCGCGTCAACCCTCACTCGAGATGTGATGAAACCACCTAATCAGGGACAGGTGTGCTGATACATCATGTTTATCACAAATGGACATCGAATGAGCCGTTCGTTCATAGGCGATTATGGCCTATAACCTTCCCTTTTGTATCCCTTGACCTAGCTCTAGGATGATCCCATGGACCTGTAACATGTCTTTCATGTAGGAACGGAATGCGGTGATACCGACATCAGTACTCAATTTTATATCCAGTCCCTCAAAGGAATGAATGATATCTTGGCCTTCATCGAGACCGATGTCGGATCCATTCCCGCCATTGGATTCTAAGACCGTGCGTGTCGTGGAGATGTTCCTCGAGATAACGCCGATAAGGGAGTTGAGGATGCCGAGTCTGAGTTCATCGATCTTAACATCATCTTGCTGGCGCCTCAATCCCACCAATGTCAGGTGCAGGGTCTGGATCGCGGTGGTCATGTCATAGCTGTTCTCTCGATCGGCGGAGGAGAACGGGTTGGACTCGTACAGGTTCGCCCTCGATGAGGCCTCAAGCACCAACTGTCCTTTGTCGAGTTCGGCCGACCCCTCTATCGTGGCCGAACCTTGACCTTTTTTAAGACCTACGTTGAAGGAGCGGAGGTAACGGTCGGTGGTCGCCAGGTAACCTGATAAAGCCATCATGTATTGCTTCCTGACCTTGATAGGGAACAGGACCGTGGTGGCAAGAATGGCCGCCCCCACCCCTATAATGCTGCTTATCAACAGCAACTTGGCAGCTTCTACGAAGTCCGTGCCAATCTGGGCCAACGACAAGACGCTTATGGCGACGATGCCTAGAATGAACCAGTTCAGGGAAATGGTCCGGGTGAATTCCAGGATGAAGAAAAGGATCAGTACGAATCCGACTGTTACGAACAACACCTCGTCGGCGACAAATCCCAACACCAAACCTACACCGAGACCGAGCACTGTCCCTACCACCCTGGATAGCGATTTGGCTTTCGTGGCCCCTAAGGAGCCTGAGACTGTAAGTAGTGCGAACCAGAAGGATTGGACTATGCTGGGGAGCCCTAGCAGTTCCGCCACACCCAACGCGATGAACGCCGCTGTCAACGCCTGGATGGCCATCAGGCTGGTGATCGATATCTTCCATCGACCGAACAATTTGGACGTGGGCACAGGGGATCTGGGTCCTTTCTTCGGCATGATCCTCGCCCTTTTTTCCTTTCTGTCCTTGACCTTAGCCGATGCCTTCTCGAAGTTCCCAATGAAATCGATCACGCTTCCCATCAACAATTGGCCATCCAAGTAGAAAATGCCCAAGCCGACGATCCATGCCTTTGCCGATCCGTCCGACTCATAGATATGGATCAAACCCCTCAACTTGTTCAATCGGTCCGAGATAGCCTTCCTCTTATCTTCAGAAATTGGATCTTGAACCCAATCAGCCATTGCGCCTAACAGGTCTGAAAGCGCCTTTCGAACCTCTTTTGGGGGATCATAACCGTTCTGGGAGAGATCGTCGATGTCGTTCACCAATAATCGGGTTGCGCGCTCGTAAGAGAACAGGTCGACCCTCATCCTTTCGATGGGTTCGGACATGGAAGGATATGAACCTAGGATATCCATCATCTGGATCTCTATCATTCGTCTCGATTCCGTGAGTCTTCTTAGATCTCGAACGATGTGTTTTTTCCTGCGAATGTCCAAATGTCCTTCGTCAAAGGATCTTTTTACGGCCAATAATATTCGGTGACTTCGACGGTTGTAGGATCTGACCCCTCGGATGAAGGCTGGACCAGGTCGGTCCGGCATGAGTATGAACCAAAATACGAAATTGATGATAACGGCGACCCCGATGGTGAACACCAGGCCATCAATGACAGATTGATCGATCCTTAGTAAAAATGAGACGTAGAACATTGTCACCGCGGTGAAACCTAATAGGAACAATATCACTCCGAACCTTCGCAAAAAGTATGCCAGGTAAAAGATCATGATGATCACGACGGCGGTCCAGAAAGGATCTCGATCGATCAATGCAACCATGAAAATGGCGGCGACCATCGGAATGAACGCCAAAGGTAGAGCGATGTACCGGTTGTCTGGGGGAACCTGGTGCATCACCAGGTCACATATGAAGCTAGCCAATAGTGCGAAGACACCGATCCCGAGGAAATACCAGCCCATTTCGGGGGTGATGAAATAAACGATGGACCAGGTGGCGAACATGGCCAGCGTCGCACGCAAAGAATTATGGAAACGAAGGCGCCCTGGATCGATGGCATCGAGCCAATCCGTCATCATCTGGCGTACGGTGCTGGAGTCGTTTCTCATAGGGCACTCTCAATAATGTGTTCGATTCCAAATAGTTTGATGCATCGCCCTCGCAAGAACGATCAGAGGTCGATATCTGATGCAATCCCCCTCATGCCGTTGAGGGCTATCCCTAGGAACTCCTCCAAGCTCAACCCGAGATCTGCGCATAGGGCTATGCGTTCTCGACTCACCCCTTTGGCGAAGTCCTTGGAGTTGTACTTTTTCATCAAGGACTTGGGGTTGACATCGGCGATCTTCTTACTGGGAAGGACCAATGTGGCTGCGATGATGAGCCCTGAAACCGCGTCGCTACAGATCAAGGCCCGTTTGATATCGTTGTCCACGGGGACCCCCGTATGCTCATGGTTGTGTGCCATGATGGCCTCTATCAGGGTTTGGTCGAGTTGGTCGCAAAGAATATCCCTTGCCACGATCGTGTGGTCCTGAGGCCCCGTGCACGTCTCAAAATCGATGTCGTGAAGGATGCCCACGGACTCCCAGTCCTCAACATCTTGCCCCAGATGGATGGCCATCTCACGCATTATGCCCCCCACCGCTATCATGTGCTTTAGGTTCGATTCCTTCGAAACGTGTTTCTTTGCCAGGTCCAGTGCTTGCCATCTTTCCATATCGATGTACCTAAATTCCCCTTTTCGAATTGATCACCTTGACGGCGGAAATATATGCGGTCTCGACCTGATTTTTACCCCATTCTGTCCCAATGAAT
>JACXTP010000052.1 GCA_016919625.1 Methanomassiliicoccaceae archaeon | reverse complement strand
GGGGGCGTCCACCATTATCGAGCTTATCATCTCCAGCGGTATCCTTCTCTTTATCTTGAACAAGGCATCGCCCAATCCCTCATACCTGTCGTATTCCAGGAAGAACTGGTTGAGGGTTATCTCCGAACCATACTTGGAAGCCTCCCGACTGGATATCTTGACCGTGCTCCAAATGACCAAGGGCGTTGCGAACAAGCTTAGAAGGGTCAACCAAGCCATCCAAGGATATATGCCTATTAATGCGAACTCGGTGACGAGGACGAATATGATGACCGCCACAAGGATGGCCATGAGCAAGGGGTTCTTAGGGTCCCTGAACATCCTGAGATCGGTGTACCCAGTCCTGAAAGGTATGTCAGGATGAAGCTCCTGAGAGGCTATGGCCATGCCATGCAAATTGAGAATGAATTATAAAATGACTGGGTGAGAGCGATAAAAATTGTAAAGATAAAGGGGTTTCACTCGTACAACCAGGGGTCTGCGGAGCGTTTCCAGTCCTGAAGCTCGTAGCCGTTGAAGAACAGGTCTATCTCACGGTTCGCCGACTCGACCGAGTCGGACCCATGCACGATGTTCCTGCCCGTCTGCTGAGCATAATCGCCGCGGATCGTGCCAGGCATAGCGTCCTTTGGGTTGGTCTTGCCCATCATGACACGTATGTCCGCCACGATGTTCTCGCCTTCCCACACCGTCACCAGCACAGGGCCGGAGGTGATGTAGTCGATCAGCCCGTTGAAGAAACCTTTGCCCTTGTGCTCCCCGTAGTGGCGCTCGGCCAGCTCCCGGGGGATGCGCATGAGCTTCATGGCCAGTGGCTTGTAGCCCTTGGCCTCCAGGCGGGATACGATCGGTCCCATTAGGCCGCGTTGCACCGCGTCAGGCTTCAACATCACGAAGGTGCGCTCGATCATGCCTTTCCCCCAGGTGCCTTGCCCTCGCCCTTGTGCTTCTCGGAGTTGAGCAGCAATTTCTTCTGAGCGTAGGCCTTGGTCCACTCCACATTGCGGGGCACCCGGCGTAAGTCGATCATGTTCTTGTCGCACTTGTTGGAACAGAATAGGAACACGGTCCCGTCCTTCTTGACATACATCTTGCCAGTTCCAGGCTCGATGTCCTTGCCGCAGAAGGAGCATAGCTTTTGTTCGACCATTTTAGATTCCCCCTTGAGCGGTTTACCGGATGGAGAGCTTGCGCGCTTCTCTCGACGTTTCCCTGAGCATCAGGATGTCGCCCATGCGGACAGGGCCCATGATGTTCCTGGTGATGATGCGACCCTTGTCGCGCCCATCCAGGACACGGACCTTGACCTGCGTGGCCTCACCGGTCATGCCAGTCCGACCGATGATCTCCACGACCTCCGATGGGATGCTGTTTCCCTCATCGTCTGCCATGATCTACACCCTTACTTCTTCAGCTTCTTTACCTGGTCGACCAGGTTGTCCAACACTGGCTTGCCCTTTCCTGCGTCCAGGATAGCTAGGGACGCGGTGGGCTTCTCCAGACCGCAGGCGTTGCCCAGCTCGGCCTTGCTCGGTACGTAGACATAGGGAATGTTCCTCTCTTCGGCCAGCATGGGCATGTGGGCCAGGATCTCTGGGGGCTGCACGTCCTCGGCCATTACGACCAGTACGGCTTCGCCCCTCTCGACCAGCTTGGTGACCTCGTTGGTCCCCTTTCTGATCTTGCCAGTGTCACGCGCGAGCTCGACGACCTCATAGGCCTTGTCCTGCAGCTCCTTCGGCATCTCGAACTTGACGAATATCGCTTTTGCCATTTTCATTACCTCTTTCCGATGTCCGTGAACATCCTCATTAATCACAGGCTCCAAAGAGCATTTCGACACAAAGGAATGGTCCTATAAAAGCGTTTCTCGCCATCGCCGAGGGTTTGAACCTATCCTGGCCAGATGGTCGACCTCGGCCCCTTTGCTTTAGCTTATGAACATCGCGGTACCTTGATGTTGCCCCAACGGTCGTAGCAGAACAGAAGGGGGCGGGGGTGTGGAAACCTTGCAAGGTCGGTCATGGTATGCAGGTAGCTCTCCTCCGGCACCGAGATGATGACATAGTTGCCCGCGGCGATGGTACTGCTGTACATGGCCAGCCTTTCGTGGTCCCCAGCGCTCCGCGCCGTCTCCACGAACTCGAAGCCCATCACCTCGCCTTCCTTTCTGAGCTCGATGATGCCCCAGTCACCATGCATCAGCTCCCAGCGCGTCTCCAGCTCAGCGTCGGCCGCCTTGATCATGCCTAGACGCCTCATGATTACGTTCTCGACCGCGCCGCTCATGAATAGTCCGCTGTGCTCCAGCTATATCTATCATGCGTTGAGAGCATCGACCTTGGACCACGATTTATCGCCTATACGCCGTGCAATGGGTCCCCGTCGAAGTGCATCTCCGGCTCGCCCTTGAACATGGCGCACGCCGGTTGCTCGGCCTCGTGGCCGAAGTGCCAATAGTACTTGTTGCACACCCAGCGCTGCAGCACCTTGATGTCCTCGGAGGGCATGTGGCGGAAACGCCCTTGCAGTTGGAGGTAATCGGTCACAGGCAGGAGCTGCTTGGGGCGGTAGGTGGCCCGGGCCTCCCCGTCCTCGTACTCGAACAACGTCCACATGCCTGTCTCCACGGCCAGCTTGGCGATCTCCACGGTCTTGGCGGACTCGGTCTTCCAACCGGGCACGCAAGGCGTGAGCACATGCAGGAAGCGGAACCCGCTCTTCCGCTTGGCCTTGTCCACCTTCTTGACGAAGTCGTTGTAATGGGCGATGGACAGGGTGGCGGCGTACTCAACGTTGTGCCCGATGACCAGGTCCATCATGTCCTTCTTCATCTGACGCTTCCCTTTGGTCTTCTTGCCCACGGGCGTGGTGGTGGTCCAGGCCCCAAATGGAGTGGAGCCGGAACGCTGTATGCCAGTGTTCATGTAGGCCTCGTTATCGACGCAGACGTAGAGGACGTCCTCGCCCCTCTCGGCCGCCCCGGACAACGCCTGAAGACCTATGTCGAACGTACCCCCGTCCCCGGCAATACCGACGACGGTGGCGTCCTTGCCCAGACGGCGATAGGCGGCCTTGATGCCCGTCGTGACCGCCCCGGTGTTCTCGAAGGCGGTGAAGAAGAGAGGGGTCCGGAAGCTGGAAGTGGGGTAGACGGCGCTCACCACGATCAAGCACGAGGCGGGCACATAGACCGTGCTGTTGTTGCCGATGATGCGCATGATGTTCTTGACCGCAATCGTCATGCCGCAGCCTGGGCACGCCCCGTGGCCGCTCACGAACCAATCGTTGTTGGGGATGTCCCTGATGATGGCCAGTTCCTTCTCGCTCATTCTTGCTCACCCCTCAATCCGTACCAGGAGCAGGTCCTGACCTTCTCCCCTTTGGCGCTCCTCTCGATGTTCGCGAATATCTCCCTCATATGGCCGAGTGTCAGGTCCCTGCCCCCCAGGCCTCCGACGTGGTCGGTTATAGGCAGCGAGAGCTCGTGGAGGGAGTTGCGCACCTCGGTGAACACCGGACCATACCGGTTGAAGCTCAAGGAACGATCGAAGACCCCTAGTGCCTTGAGGTCCTTACAGGCGGCCAACAGCTCGTCGTGCGGGAACGGCCGCATGAAGCGCAGCTTGATGAGCCCTGCCCTCTTCCCTTCTTCCCGGAGCTCGTCCACGGCCGCCCTGGCGGTGCTGGTCGCCGTCCCCAAGGATAACAGAGCGTACTCGGCATCGTCCATCCGATATGCTTCGAACAGGCCGCCGTAGCCGCGGCCGAAGCGCTTGGCGAAAGCGGAATCGACCTCCTTGATCGCCTGCCTGGATGATTCCATGATCCGGTCCAACTGGTAACGCATCTCCATGGCATAGTCCGGGGGCACAATGGGGTTGATGACCTTGGGGTCAGCTGGATCTAGGCTGTACAATGGTCTGAAGCGGGGCAGGAAATCGTCCACCTTCGCCTGTTCCGGCACGTCCACGCCATCCACGGTATGGGATAGCACGAATCCGTCCAGACAGATCATGAGGGGCATCATCACCCGCGGGTCCTCCGCCACCTTGTAGGCCTGGAGCGTCATGTCCAAGGCCTCCTGGTTGTCCTCGACGTAGCACTGCATCCAACCGCTGTCCCGCGCCGCCATGGAGTCGTTGTGCTCCAGCCAGATCCCGGCTGCCGCGCCTAGGCTGCGGTTCACGTTGGCCATGACCACGGGCAAGCGGTTCTGCGGGCTGGCATAGAGCATCTCGTGCATAAGGGCCAGACCTTGCGATGATGTGGCTGTGAATGTCCTCACCCCGCCTGCGCTCGCCCCTACAGCGATGCTCATGGCGCTATGCTCGCTGTCGGCGGGGATGAACTCGGCGTCCATGTCACCGTCGAAGATGAACTCGGACAACAGTTCGATGATCAGGGTCTGAGGGGTAATGGGGAAAGCTGGGATGACCTCGGCCTTGGCCAGGCGCACCCCCCATGCCACCGCGTGGTCAGCGGAGAGGACCTTCATCATGGTTCCATCGCCCCCTTCACCATGTGGATGGCGTCGGCCGGGCAGATGTTGGCGCAGATGCCGCAGCCCTTGCAATAACGATAGTCCCACTTGACATGATCGTCCTCCAGGCGCTTGATGCATCCCTCCGGGCAACAGAACCAGCACCGGAGGCAGCGCACGCACTTCTCCTGATCGTACTTGGGCGTGATGGTCCTCCAGGTCCCAGTATAATTGCCCAATGAACCACCGGGGCCAACGGTGACGCCTGAGAGGGTGTCCTCCCCTAGGGCGGTGCCTTGAGGAAGCTCCTTCCAAGTGGGCAGCCATACCTTCGGGCGCACGATAGTTCTCTCGCCCTTGCAAATGCCGACCACGGTCCTGGCATAGGCCATCTCCGCGGCCAGTGAGTTCATGCGGGCCGCCTGCTCTCCCAGCTTCTCTCCGAAACGGTCGTTTATGGAAGTCTTGATCGATTCGATGGTGACCAGGTCACATATCTTCGCCACCGCCCCAAGTATGGCGGTGTTGACGATAGGCGCCTTGATCGTCTCCAACGCGATCGGGATGGCGTCGACAGTGGCGCATCTGACCGCCACTCCGATGTCCACATCCTGTGGTGCCTTGGTTGTGTTCATCACCACCGATCCCGTAGGTTTCAGCCCATCCGCCACGGGGTCGATGTCGAGGAGCGACTCGTCCATGATGACCAGCATATCAGGCTCGTAAATCTGGGATTTGATGGTGATGCGCTTATCGTCCACTCGGGCGAAGGCCCGCACCGGTGCCCCCCTGCGCTCCGCCCCGAAGTATGGGAAAGCTTGGGCATGGTGCCCTTCCAGCACGGCCGCCTCGGCGAACGTCTGGGCGGCCATGACCGCACCCTGCCCTCCCCGGCCATGGAACCTGACCTCGAACATGATCTCCCTGCTCGATAATAAGTAGTCAAGCACGGACTATTTAATCACTGGGCGAGTAGAAAACGGGAAAATGGTTTGGTGACGATGGTATGTACGATCAAACAACGTCCAACCAGCGCTCGTACTTGGGCAGGTTCCCCGCCACCGCGGCTGCGAAGGCCTGCTGGATGCTCTTGGTCTTGGTCCCGGCCCTACCCTCGCCGATGATGTGGTCATCGATGCTGCGGATGGGCGTGACCTCGGCCGCCGTTCCGGTCATGAAGACCTCGTCAGCGACGTAGAGCTCGGACCTTGTAATGTCCCGCTCCACCACCTCGAAGCCCTTGTCCCGGACGATAGTGATGATGCAATCCCTGGTTATCCCCTCCAGTATTCCAGCGGTCATAGGCGGCGTGTATATGTGGCCCGCCTTGACCATGAAGAGGTTCTCCCCGGTGCCTTCGGCGACATTGCCTTCGGCATTAAGCATTAGAGCTTCGTCCGCGCCTCGCTTGACCGCCTCGATGCGGGCCACCACGGAATTGATGTAGTTGCCGCAGACCTTGGCGTTGAGCAACGCGGCCCGGTTGGATGGCTTCTCCCAGGAGGATGTGATTATCGTCGCCCCCCTTTCCAACTGCTCCGCTCCCATGTATGCGCCCATGTGAGTGCAGGCAATGACAGTGTTAACTGGGCACTTCAGCGGGTTGACGCCTATGTTGCCGGTGGGGCTCAGCCCCCAGAAGGATATCGGTCTCAGATAATCGCCCTCTGGGCCAGCGGCCCGTGCCACGTCCCGACAGGCCTCACAGAGGTCGTCGAGAGAGTGCGGCACGGGCATGGAGATGCACTTGGCCGAGTTGAGGAAGCGTTGCATATGGTCCCTCAACCGGAATATCGCCCTTCCACCATCATTGTTATAGATGCGAATGCCCTCGAAGACGCCCGAGCCATAGTGAAGACCATGGGTCAGAACGTGCACGTTGGCATCATCGAAGTTAACCATTTTTCCGTCCATCCAGACCTTGGACCTGTTCACCATCGTCTCACATCCTCAGATGGCGTTGATCGCCTTGATGAACTTGTCCGGTTTGGAGGACTCGATCATGCTGTCCACTTCTTTGGTTGACCCTATCAGGCGGGCTTTCCCGAAACCATTGCTGATGAGGGCATAGGCCTCGTGCCTGGTCTCATCTAGGATCTCGATCTGGATGACGTCGTGCACTCTCTGCTTCAGAGCGTTCACCGCCGCTTCGGCCATGGCTCGCTCGTTCACGCCCAGCACCACCCTGGCCTTTCCGGGTATCTCGCACTTACCGACGACGATGGTCTCGATGTTGATCTTACGGCGGGTGAACTCGCCCACGATCCTCTGCATCACACCGAACTCGTCGTTCACGACCATTGACACGACTTCCATCTTCGTTCCTCCGATCAATTTTTCTTTTTCTTGCTCGACTCCTCATAGTTCTTCATGGAGTGGAGCTTCTTTATTGGCGCAAGGTAGCCCTCGTCGTCCCTGCCGTTGTCCGAACCCTTGGGATACTTGGGCGTGGACAGCCAGGGTTGTTGGAACTGATCGCCGGTGCTGTCCCCTTCAATGCGTTTGGGCTTTCCCTTCCCGTTCATCACCATCGAGACCAACAGGACCGCGCTTGCAGACAACATAGCTATCAGCTGACCCTCAGACATTTCCGCAAAGAGATGACCGTGCTAGCCACCTCCCTTTCAGATGACGACGTACCGCTCGCTGACCAGAAGAACAATGATCTTACAGGCGGCGGTGCTCCTCATAGCGGGCGTTTATTAAAGCCAGGATATTTAATGATTGCCATTTTGTAATGTGGCTGAGCTTGATTATTTCTTTTTCCTGCCGCCCCTGAAGCCAAACCAACGACCTAATGTACCGCTTGGACCTTGATCCGAGGGTGGGTTTTCATCCTTCATCATCTGAGGCTCACCAAATGTGACAGAAGGGGCTTCCGGTTCCAATGTGACGCCCTCATATTTCGGCTTTAACGGATCCATATCGTCGATTTCCTTGAGAACGCGCCTCAAGAATATTCTTGTTCTCTCATTCTTGGGGTTGACGAATATCTCGTTCGGAGGGCCTTCCTCGATGATGAGCCCGTCGTCCATGACCACCACCCGGTCGGCCACTTCCCTCGCGAAACCCATTTCATGGGTCACCACGACCATGGTCATCCCTGTTGTTTCCGCCAGGTGTTTAATGACGTCTAGGACCTCCCCGATCAATTCCGGGTCAAGAGCCGATGTGGGCTCGTCGAATAATATGGCGTCGGGCTGCATGGCGACGCATCTCGCAATGGCGACTCTTTGTTGCTGCCCCCCTGACAGTTGGCCTGGAAATGCGTTTTCCTTATCGGTCAGGCCCACCCGGTTCAGGGCTTCTGTAGCAAGCACGATCGCCTCTTTTTTAGGTACCTTCTTAACCTTCTGGAGTGCAAGAGTGATATTTTCCAATGCGGTTAGATGCATGAAGAGATTGAAATTCTGGAAGACCATGTTCATTCTGGACCGGACAGCGTTGATATCAATGTCCTTCGCGGAGGTGTCGTAACCCTCGAATAGCACCTTGCCCGCGGTGGGCTCGTTCAAGAGATTCATGCATCTCAGAAGGGTGCTTTTACCGCTACCACTTGGCCCGATTATGACCACGACCTCATTGGTCAATATCTTCAGGTTGATTCCTTTCAGAACCTCGTGATCGGCGAATGATTTGTGAAGATCGATGCACTCGATTATCGGGGTGGCCATTTCACTCACTCCCCATCATGCCTGGTATAGCGAACCTCTTCTCGACATACCTTAGGACCCTCGATGTCGAGAAGGTCAATATGAAGTACAGTATGGCCACGAAGATCAGGACCACGAACGGTTGGGCGGTCTCAGCGCTGATTAATTTTCCGGTCAACGTCAGTTCCAACACACCGATTGTCATTACGAGTGAGGAGTCTTTGATCATCGTGATGAATTCATTGGTGTACGCCGGAAGCGCATTCCTCAAAGCTTGGGGGATAACCACGTTCGCCATGGACTGGTTATGTGTCATACCCAAAGACCTGGCCGCCTCCATCTGACCCTTGGGAATTGATTGGACCCCTCCTCTGAATATCTCAGCTTGATATGCGGCACTGTTCGCAGATAGAGCTATCAACCCAGCCACCAGTGCCGATTCCACCTCAATACCCAGCTGTGGAAGACCCAGGTATACTAAAAAAATCTGAATGAGCAAGGGTGTCCCTCTGAATGCTTCGACATATATTGACGACAACCCGGATACGAATGGGTTCTTTGAGATCCGAAGCATTCCGATTAGGATGCCACCAATAAATCCAAGAATTATTGAGATGACTGCAATCTCAACAGTCAGCGTCAATCCCCTCATGAAAGCGTCGAAGTACTCGGGGATAATGCTCCAATCCATTTCAACCATTTAACTGTCCCTCAGTGTCCATTACGAACCAATTTAAAGAGGATGAAAAGGTTTGGATGTGAACTATCTCACATCCACTTGTTTATGATCTGTTGCAACGAACCATCTGCGATCATTTCCGCAATAATGGCATTTATCGCTGCCTTGAGCTCGGGCTCGTTCTGAGGGATCATTATCCCATAGTTCTCGTTAGTCTCGATAACGAACCCAACCTTCAGATCGTAATTGCTGTCGCCCGAGTACCTGTCGGCGACTGGGGTATCCACGATGAACGCGTCGTTCTGGCCGTTATCGACGGTCAGGACCGCAGCAGGAACATCGGTCAGATACGATACGTCATTTTCATCGACCGCTCCTGTAGCCACGAGATTGTCGTCCACCCAATACTGACCGGTAGTTCCGGCCTGGACCACCAATTTTGTGCCGTTAAGGTCGCTGATCTCGCTAATGGTGCTGCCATCCTGGACCAACACGGCCTGGTTTGCAATGTAGTAGGGGGTGGTGAAGTTGACCGTTTCCTCCCTCTTCGACGTGATAGTTATGGAAGAGATCGCGCAGTCTATCTGACCGGTTTGGACGGCTCCAAACAAT
>JACXTP010000051.1 GCA_016919625.1 Methanomassiliicoccaceae archaeon | reverse complement strand
GTCCGGGTCTAGCCCACTTGCCGATGCGGTGACCAGGTCGGAGGGTATTGGTTGGGTGTTGTTAGGGTCTGCTGCATGTAAGGCATCGACCCTCGCCTGTACCATTTCGCTCAAAGCGGGTTCGTTGGGGCCATAGTTCGTCCCCGAGGAATAGCTAGCATTGTACTCGAAGGAAGGGGTGGCGGAGGGACGGCCCCAGAAATAGCTCGGGTCGCTGAAGGGCTGCCCGATGAGCTCTGAGCCCACTACGGTATCGTTCTCCACGATGAACGAGCCGTTGGCCTGATGGGGGAAAAGCAACTGTGCCGCACCTGTGACCATGAGGGGATATACCAGGCCGGTCAGCAGAACGAACATGAGGAAAATGACGATGGCCGGTCGTGCCTGCGATCTCAGCGCTCTCCAGAGCGACTTGGCCAATCCCTCCACAGGCCCATTCATTCCGGTTGGTGAGCGGTCGCTCAGGTCCCCACCCCCAAGGCAACCAGCGCGATGTCGATCAGCTTGATTCCGATGAAAGGGACTATTAGGCCGCCCAGACCGTAGATGAGAAGGTTGTTCCTGAGCGACTCCGCTGCTGTAAGTGGCCGGTACTTTACCCCTTTCAATGCGAGCGGTATGAGCAGCACGATGATTATGGCGTTGAATATCACCGCGGAAAGGATAGCGGCCTGGAGTCCCATGAAGTTGAGGCTTTCCAGCGACGGGTAGATGCTCGCGAATGCGGCTGGTATGATGGCAAAATACTTGGCGACGTCGTTGGTGATGCTGAAGGTCGTCAGAGCCCCACGGGTCATGAGGAGCTGCTTTCCCGTCTCAACGATCTCAATCAACTTGGTCGGGTTGCTGTCCAGATCGATCATGTTTGCAGCCTCCCGAGCAGGCTGGGTACCGCTGTTCATCGCCACCGCCACATCTGCTTGCGCCAATGCCGGAGCATCGTTCGTTCCGTCTCCGGTCATCGCCACCAACCGGCCCTCCGCTTGATACTGCCGGATAAGGCTCAACTTGTTCTCTGGGGTGGCCTCAGCCAGATAATCGTCCACCCCCGCCTCCGCCGCGATCGCTGCCGCAGTAAGCTTGTTGTCGCCTGTGATCATGACGGTCTTGATGCCCATGCGTCGGAGTTGGGCGAACCTCTCCTTCATACCGGGCTTTACGACGTCCTTGAGGTGGATGACCCCGACCGCTTTGGAGTTAAGGACTATGACCAAAGGGGTGCCCCCTGAACGGGCGATCCGGTCCACTTCATGGGCGAGCTTCTTAGGGATTTCGTTGCCTGACGCTTTGATGTACCTAGATATGGCATCCGCGGCTCCCTTGCGTATGACCCGATCCCCAAAGTCTACCCCGCTCATCCTGGTCTGCGCTGTGAACGGAACGAAGCGCATCTCCGGAAGAGCCTCATGGTACGCTCCCCCATCCTTGACGCCATAGCTCTCTGTCGCCAGGCTTACAATGCTGCGACCCTCCGGCGTCTCATCCGATAAGGACGACAACATGGCCAGTTCGGCGACATCCTCTGCACTTTCCCCTTCACCTGGGATTATCTCGACCGCCTGGCGATTACCTAGGGTGATGGTCCCGGTTTTGTCGAGGAGAAGGACGTCAACGTCGCCAGCAGCCTCAATGGCCTGTCCCGAGAAGGTGATCACGTTCTTCTGGATGAGGCGGTCCATACCGGCGATACCGATGGCACTGAGCAGCCCCCCGATGGTGGTAGGCGCCAGGCATACCAGCAAGGCGATGATTACCGTAAGTGTTATCGGGCTTCCCTGCCCGGTCACGAAGACGCTATAGATGGAGAACGGCAGCAAGGTCGCACAAACGACGATGAAGATGATCGTCAGTCCTATCAGCAAGGTGTTCAAAGCGATCTCGTTGGGCGTCCTCTGACGTTTCGCACCCTCGATCAAAGTGATCATTTTATCAAGGAATCCCTCCCCGGGATCGGAAGCTGCCTTGACGATCAACCAATCGGACAGTATTCGCGTGCCACCAGTCACCGCGCTTCGGTCCCCACCGGACTCCCTGATCACCGGAGCGCTCTCCCCGGTGATGGCACTCTCATCGACCGAGGCAGCACCAACCACCACCTCGCCATCCACAGGGATGAAGTCCCCCGTTTGGACGTATAACAGGTCGCCCTTGCGCAGCTCAGAGGAGGAGGTATTGAAGTAATCCGAATCTCCTGGCTTTGTCCCCTTGGCGATGACGAACCCCTCACTTATCTTCTTTGCCTCGATGGTCGTCCGCATGCTGCGGAGGGCATCGGCTTGGGCCTTCCCCCGGCCCTCGGCAAGAGCCTCGGAGTAGTTCGCGAAGATGACCGTGAACCAAAGCCAGATGGAAATAAGTCCGATGAACAGGGCCGATTCCTCGCCATGACCAAATAGGGCCTGGAAGAACAATAGCGTAGTAATGGCGCTGCCTACTTCCACAGTGAACATCACTGGGTTTCTGATTGTATGACGAGGATCCAACTTCCAGATCGCTTGGGCCATGGCCCAGCGTCTTATCCTTTTCTGTTCCTCCTTGTCGATGGACCGCGAGCGTTTCTTTGAAACCTTTTGCTCTTCATCCATAGCCCCACCTGTGATTTAAGAGGCCCGATATGCCATTGAGTCGCAAGAGCAATCATTTTCCTCGGGATATATGTTCGTATTAAGAACTCTTAATAAGTTAGATGTTTGTACAAAAATATTTTATTTTTTCGTCATTCGTTGCGTAAATAATATGAAAACCATATATCAACGGTAACCTCCTGGATAGGTATAAAATAAATAATTCAATTTGATAGATTTAGCTTCAAATAGGTCTTATGAAAAATGAATTTTGAATGCATGGCTAATGAGGGGATCGGGTCCCTTCCCCACATCATTATGCATAAAAACCGAAAAGTATGGGGGGCTGACCCTCTCTACCTTCTCTCGTTCCCGATTCCGATCCTCGGCATCACCACCTCTTTGTTTCCATCACATTTACGTTCGAACCGTGGGAGGAAAGGTAACATCGATATTTTCAAGGACCCAAGGGCGATCAACAGGACCAAGCTCTAGTCACATGGAAGCCCGATGACCAGTCTACCCAGGAACCAGGAGCGCCGAAGAGTGCTTCGTAGTACCTGAAGGGGAAAACCCTCATGCACTATGCACAAGATCGGCGAGGATCATGCGTACGATCACTTCTTGCCCTTCGATCCTTTGCTCTGATTCTTATTGTCAGGGCTCGTAATGCTGGATGGGGTTTTGGTGTTTTTCGTGTCAGAACGGTTCTTGTTCACAGGCGGTTCATCCGCTCCCTTTTTTTTCTTTTTCATAGTGTTCATAGCAATCCATGAAGGATGGTGATACTAGGATGATAAAGGTAGTGAGACCATGTCAGGCCACCTTGGTTGACAAATTCCATTCAACCAGGTGCCTTAGCGGCATCTTATGGGCGGGGCACTCAATACCTCTTCAAACTACGATTGTCTAATACATAATGGCAAAGCATGGGTGAAAGAGGGCCCAATTAACCACAACCACTTCAGGCACCGGTTAATTTTCTGGCCCTTGAAGAACCCGGCGCGATTAAGGGACGAAGACGAAGTTCTTGAACTGCCACATGTCCTCGTCCGGGTGGTTGGCCGGGTTCTCTTTGAAATATACCTTCCGGTTCTTGAGCGGGTTCCAGTCCGAGGGGGTGGAAACGAAATTGCCCAGGTACGGCTTGGCGATCCTTAGCACATAGTCGTGGGGCAGGTCCTCAGGGGTGCAGAGTCCTTGGCGAGGGTGTTCGATCGCCCACATGATCGCCGAAGTCACACCCAAGGCCACCTGCACGGTGGTGGCGTTCTGTCCCGGCGCAAGCTTCCTGGCCTCCTCGATCGAGAGGATGCTTCCGCACCACCAGGAGCCGTATTCGTGACCCATCAACAAGGCGCCCAACGCATCCGACCCCGAAACAATCTCCTTCTCCTTCAGGATCCTTAGCTTGGATTGCATCTCGTAGTTACGACATCTCAGCTCATGCAACGATTCCATCGTGTCATCGCATGGCATGTAGGCGTAGTTGACGGTCGGCCTATAGACGGGCTTGCCTTGCTTCCACACCGTGAACTTGTCCGAAAGCCCGAACGCCTCCCCGTGTCTGATGACCATGCCCACAATCTCGCAGTCTGGCACCCAGGACCGGATCCACGTGTTCATACCCATCTGAGCTAGCATGATCTGGTTCTTCGGTCCGGATGCAGGGACGAAGGCTAGCGGAGGCAACGTCCTTTCATGCGTGCCCCAGCCGATCTCCGCTGGTGCGGTCCCCTCCTCCCTTAGGCCTTCGATGCTCCAAGTCCCAACGAACTCATCCACCTTCTTGGGGTTCCTAGTGATCTGGGTGTCCTTCTCTGAGCAATGGATGACCTTTACTTTCAAGGCCATCGACAGCTCGGCGAAATTCAAGGTCCTTATCAGGGCTTTTAGGTGCTCAGCCCCATCCTCGTCAACCTTTCTATCGACTATCAATCGCTCAGATATGTCGATCAGCGCCTGCTTGACAAAATGGGATATCAGACCTGGATTGGCGCCGTGATCGATGACAGCGGTCACTGTGTCCCCCCAGCTCGCGGACATATCCCTCAGGCGCATCTGCCTGCTGTAGAGCGACTTCCCCACCGGGTCTTTGGTCTCTACGTCCCCGACCGCGTCCCAAATCTCCAGGGAAGTGTTGACGAAAAGCACTTCGTGGTCATGGCACCATTTGATGATGGTGCAGGTATCAAGGTTCCAGGCCAGGTCTATTAGGAGACCGCCTGGGGCGAGGTATTTTGATAGTACGGAATCGAGGTTCTCCTCTGTGATCCTCATATGACGATATTTGATGCCCCTGCCGATCCAACCCCGGAGGGCGGGGGCCTTGTTCTCGAAATCTATGACGGTGATATTGTTCAAAGGGATCTCCACATGCTTCAACAGGATGGGAAGAGTGCATCGAGCTACCGCGCCATATCCGATTATCAATACCTTGCCATCGAACTTCATCATCGGTAAAAATCCTCTTCAAATTTGATAATTTAATTGGTTGAACACGTCCTTGATAATTTATTTTTCGCCCATCCACCTCGTTGCCTCAATCATGTTACATTAGGGGAATATAATAATCCCCCGGACCGACCCTTACCGATGGGGTTCTGGACTCGATCGAGCCCGAAACCCCAAGGTCTCCTCACACATCCGTCCCCGCTCCATCTCCATTAAATTGACCTGACCTAGGCGACTGTCGGGGGATTTCGATTGAATGATCTTAGTACTTCAGTCGTCCCCGCCTCGCGATATTAATACGGAAGATGTGGACGTGCCGACAACGAACGAAAGGGCACCATCTTTGATCATGTTAAGAAGGGACCGAATGCCGATTGGTTTATCATTTATAGGGCGTGGTCATTTCCATTCCCATTCATTGCGAAGGTCTTGCGTGACTGGGATAACATCGAGCATGAACAAGGGTTCAAGGATCAACTATGGCCTGGGCATAGACACCGGCGGCACATACACCGACGCTGCGATAGTGGACCTTCAGACCATAGAAGTGCTTGCCAGGTCCAAATCCAGGACCACCCATCACGACCTCAGCATCGGCCTGGGCGAGTCCGTCGACAGAGTGCTCGATGGCCTCGGGGACAAGGATTTCGTTCCAAGCCTCGTCGGCGTCTCGACCACCCTGGCCACGAACTCGGTGCTGGAGAGGAAGGGAGGGCGGGTCGGGCTCATCGGCCTTGGATGGAGGCCAGAAGAGGGTCAGGAGTTCGGCGCCAAGCAGCAATGCTTCCTGTCCGGAGGGCACGATGTCAGGGGGCGCATCCAGGACCCATTGGACCTGGAAGGGGCGAGGGCAGCCATCGACGAGATGGCGAAATGCGTGGATTCCATCGTGGTGTCCGGGTTGTTCAGCGTCTTCAACCACCTCCATGAGGTCGAGGTGAAGCGCCTCATAAGGGATAGATACGACATCCCCGTGGTAATGGGCCATGAGCTGACCGGTGAGCTCGGAATCTACGAGCGCACGGTCACGGCGGTGCTCAACGCCGGACTGATCCCAGTGTTGAACGACTTCCTGAGGAAGGTCCAGGAGATCATGGTCAGGCGCGGGATCAAGGCACCGATAATGGTCTTCAAGGGCGACGGGACGCTGATGAACCTCAAGGCGGCGAGGGAACGACCGGTGGACACGATCCTTTCCGGGCCTGCCGCGAGCGCCATGGGCGGCAAGCTCCTCTCCGGGCAGCAGGATTGCATCGTGGTCGATATCGGCGGGACGTCCACAGACATAGCCGTCATCGAAGGAGGAAGGTCCAGGATATCGGCAGCTGGCGCGATCGTCGGATCCTGGCCGACCAGGGTCGAGGCAGTGAACGTTTGGACCGTCGCCCTTGGAGGAGACTCCGAGATTAGGCCCTCCAAAAAGGGCCTGAAGATCGGACCCCAAAGGGTGACGCCCCTATGCTTCGCCAAGGAGAAGTTCCCGAGACTTGTCGAAAGGATGAGAGAACTGGGCGAGGCCCGGTTCCTTTCGGCCACCCCCCGGGACTTCGACCACGCATCCTCATACGAAAGGATGATAGTCGATCACCTTCGCGCGAACGGCCCCAAGACCTTCGGCGAGCTGCAGGAGGTCTTCGAAGAGATGTACCTGATCGAGAGGCACATCGGGTCGCTCTTGAGCCAAGGTGCCATCGAGGGCATAGGGCTGACGCCAACGGACGTGCTGCACGCCACCGGCAGCTACACCGAGGGCGATATCGATGCCGCAAAGCTTGGGGTCAAGATGTTCTCCATAGCTCTCAATATGAAAGAGGACGAGTTCACCAGCAAAATTATGAATATGGTATCATCGCGAATAGCCGAGGAAGTGCTCAAGAAGATGATATCCGATGAGCTGGGGGAGCTGCCAAAGTCAGAGGCTCTCCAGCACATCTTCCATAACATGAGCGGCAGGCGATCGTTCCCCAAACTCAGGCTGAATGTGAAAATAGACCACCCGTTGGTGGGGCTCGGCGGTCCGGCCCGAGCCTTCGTCTCCCCCCTCTCCGAAATAATGGACGTCAAGGTCACGATACCGGACAACTATGATGTCGGGAATGCGATAGGCGCAGTATGCGGGCAGGTTTCCGAGTTCGTCGACGTGTTCGTGTATCCTCGAGAGAAGGGTTACGCGGTATACTCCGTCTTTTCCACACCTATCTATTACACGACGCAGTACGATGCCATATCAAAGGCCAAGGAGATGGCGTCATTTTATGCACTGCAGAGGGCGAGGAACGCAGGCGGGTTCGACCTCCAGGTGGAGATGAAGATAGAGGAGGATATCGAATATTCAAGAAGCGCCCTGGGGGAGGACAAGCTTGTTGAGACGCGAGTTCGAGCAAGGGCGTTCGGGACGCCTCTGGACTCATGATTGAAGTGCCTCAAGAAAAATAGGGGATGACGCCAAAACCGAATCCTCACCAGTCATAAACGGATTGTCGATGACGCGCTCAGAGAATAAGACATCTGTTGAATGTTAATTCGCAGCACTCTACGCCTCATTCCTTATGCAAGGGCATGCGGCGCTTTTATGTCCTGAATCGGGACGGGCGCGGCTGTCAATAAGGTGTTGAAATGAGAAACCTCATTAATCCTCATTATACTGTTCCTTTACCAGTTCGACCGACGTTGTGTCATTGTGGTCGCTGTCCTTCTTATGTTTCTTTCCACCTTCCACAGTACCGTCCCATCCACGCATGAATCCCTCTTCTGCGGCGGTTATCTCATCGTTCTCGACCATCTCCTCCCTAGATTCCTCATCGTAGATGTCCTCGTGCTCTTCATCTTCCTTGTTGAGGGATTCCTCTTCTTCAATGTCTGGCATCTTGCGTTTCTTCCCGGTCATACTATTCATCTCCATTAGTCAAGGGGAGAGAACCCCCATCTTAATGCTTCCAAAAGGGGATTCCTATTTGAATTTCAATATCCCTAACACGACCAATACTATCAGTGCTAAGATCACCGCACCTAGCAGACCAAAGATGAGCCAGCCCAAAAGGAATGCCAATACTGCACCGATCCCTATGGCCCCCCAATTCATCGTTATCGCCATTTCATCACCATGTATTCGTTTGTTAAAACACCTTATTAATGATTGTGATATCTACAATTCATTCAGGTCAAAGAGGGACATCGCATCTCTGCAAGCCTCATCGATGTATTCTTTATGTCATTGACCATTAAACAACCAAATGCATAATGAGAGAAGGCAGAGGGTCAGGTTCGAGCCTCCGAACCTAAAGGACCTAGGCCACCAGGGCTTTTCCAGCGTGGACATGCACCTCCATACGAACCATTCGGATGCGAATGTGGATGTAACCGACCTGCTGAGGAGAGCGAGGAAGGAAGGTTTTGGGGTGGCGGTAACAGACCACAACGAGGTTTCCGGCTCTTTGAGGGCGTACGCCGAGAGAGATGGGGTGATGGTGGTCCCCGGGATCGAGATCAGCGCTGCGGATGGACCCCACATCCTAGCTTATTTCTTCACGCCGCGCGATCTGGAGGAATTCTATCTGAGGCACATCGAACCCCAGAAGAGGAAAAGCCCATGGCTTGCCATCCGGTCTCCGACCTCCAAGATCGTCGAAGCCTTGTCCGATTACTCATGCCTGACCGTGGCCGCGCATCCCTATGGTTACTTCATGTTCAACAAGGGCCTGCAGAAATGCATCGATGGAGAGTATATGTCTGAATGCATCCTTGATTCCTTTGAGGGCCTCGAGGTGATATGCGGGGGAATGGCGCATCCCTTGAACATGCGCGCGTTGGAGCTGGCCCTCACCAAGGAAAAGTGCTTCACCGGAGGGACTGACGGTCATACTCTGAAAGACACGGGGACCGTCGTCACCTGCGCTCTGGCTTCAGACAACGAGGATTTCTTGGGTGCTCTTGAGCGACGTGAAAATTTGGTGATCGGTGAGGAGAAGGGGCCTCTCAATAAGGTCTTAACCGGTAGCGTGCTCATCGGCAAGCACTCCCAATATCTTCTACCATCCATGAGGGTGCACTGCGAACAGAACCTGCCCCGCGTCCCGCACTATTTCAAAAGGAGGTTGCGCAGGTTACAGGATAAGAAAAGGTAGTTGGACTTAGGCGACCGGGCCGTAGAGTCGGGAGATGTCCTCCTTGAACTTGACCATCAATGAACGCTTCTGGTAATTTTCTGCGGTGAGCTCGGTGCACCGATGCTCAATATCATCTAGATAGGCGGCTTTGATCTCCTTGGCGAGATCCTTGTCATAGATGACGGCGTTGGTCTCGAAGTTCAGTTCCAAGCTGCGGTGATCGAAGTTTGCACTACCTATCGATGCCACCTGGTCATCCAGGACCAAAATCTTGGCATGGATGAAGCCATCATTGTTGAACTGGTGTATGCGCACCTTACTGCGCAAAAGATCTCCAGCGTTGTAAAGCGATGCCCAGTAGATGAAAACATGGTCGGGCTTGGAGGGCATCATCACCCTCACGTCCACCCCAGACTTGGCCGCGGCCACCAAGGCCGCGGCGACCGCCTCGCTAGGTACGAAGTAGGGGGTCTGGATGAAAACATACTCCTTGGCTGTCATGATCATCTTAACATATTGCTCTTCTATCTGTCGGGATGTTTTGTCCGGGCCTCCGGAGACTATCTGTAGGCTGATCTTGCCGCTGCCAGGTTTCGTCGGTGCATAATCATCTACCTTCAGCTCATCCTTGGTGGCGAAGTTCCAATCCAGGACGAAGCGCTTCTCAACACTGATCGCGCCACTGCCACGGATACGGACCATACCATCTCGCCAATAGCCAAGCGGCCCCTCACCACGGTACTCCACACCGATGTTCGTCCCGCCAATGAAGGCGGTGTCCCCGTCCACGACCAATAGCTTACGGTGGTTTCGGTTGTTGATGCTGAAGTTGGAACCACGTATGAGTGAAGGGAGGAACAGAGCTGTCCTCCCCTTCGCTTTTCTCAATTCCTTGAAAAATCGCCTTGGGAGCTTATGGCACCCTTGTGCGTCCATGAGGAGCTTGACCTCCACCCCCTCCACAGCCTTCTGGGCCAACACATGGGCGAACTCCTTTGCCAGATGGTCTTTGCGGATCATGTAGCACTCCATGTGCACGAAGCGCTTGGCTGCTTTTATCTCAATGAGCATGTCATCGAAAATGCTGGCCCCCTCATTGTAGTACTTCACCTCATTGTCGCTGGTGAGGAAGGAACTGTTGGAATTGAATAATAAACGTGCTAACGATTCATTTGGACCCAATCCAGGCTTTGTGAGGTCAGAGACGAACAAGCCTGCCATGGATTTGCCGAGGGCGACGGACACAGCCCGGTCAACCTGCATCTTGTTGCGGAACATCTTCTTTCTGCGATGGTCCCTTCCCAGGTAGATGTAGAATAGAAGGAAGAGTATCAAGGGGTAGATGAATGCTGAAAGGATCCAAAAGGTTGCGGCCAAAAGAACTGCGAGGATCCAAACAAGGACGGCTTCAGGTCTTTTCTTCTGAATGAAGATCACAACGAATATCACCAGGATGGCGAGGATCGCCATTATCGATGCCACGTAAATATCGATGGCGGCCCAAACTTCGTTGAATCCCCATTCCATGATGTCCGTAGTTCGATGGGTAAGATATATTATGATTTCTCATTCAGCCGAACTTACATGTCGGGGCCACATAGTCTTCCTGGCGACAGCACCAACGATTATGCTCATGTCATTCACATAATGCCATCGTAACGAAAGCTCACATGTTCACTATCCATCGACCTTAAGAAATTGGATATCTCGACCGGCCCAACCCGAAGCACGGTCACTTTATTCATCCGAAAGTAAAATCATTTGCTTCCTCCCAATCAGAAGATGTGAAGGACGGGCCTCGATGCAGAATCTAAATGAAAGGGTCAGGAAGGTCAGGGACAG
>JACXTP010000050.1 GCA_016919625.1 Methanomassiliicoccaceae archaeon | reverse complement strand
TTCATGAGTCTCGCCTCGCCCGAGGAAAGCGGTTCATGCAATAAATCTTTTGGTCCCTCAATATATACGGCAAAGCATGGGCAAAAGGGTCGTCGCATACCATCCTGGCAAGGCCTTCCCCGCCGTATCCTTGACGGGGTCGAGGTGCGAGCTGCAGTGCGACCACTGCCGTGGCCACTACCTTCGCGCCATGACCGACGCCTCCCGCCCGGGCTCTCTTCCGGAGGTCGCGGCCGCGCTCAAGGGGGCGGGCGCCGTCGGCATCTTGCTGAGCGGAGGATGCGACCGACAAGGCAAACTTCCGATCCTAGGGCGGGTGGATGAGGTCAGGTCAGTGCGCCATCTCGGCCTGCGCGTCAACCTCCATACCGGCCTTCTCGGAGCAGAGGACGCCCAAAGGCTGACGAGCACTGGGGCGGATTGCTATTCGGTCGACGTCGTCCAGGACCCACACGTCATCCGCGACGTCCTGCATCTGAAGGTCGGACCGGAGGCCTACTGGGAAACGCTATCCGCCCTATTCGCCTCCAAGGCGGTAAGGGTGGTGCCCCATATCTGCGTCGGACTTGGGGGCGATGACATCGAGGGGGAGATGGCTAGCGTCGATCTTGTTAGCGGGTTCCCCATCGCCGCGCTCGTACTCCTATGGCGCCTTCCCGCCCCCGATGCTCCGATGAGTAGGGCGAAGAACGCTTCCCCGGACAGTTTCCTCAAAGTGGTGCGCCACGCCATCGAGAAATCGGACCGACCCGTGCTCCTGGGCTGCATGCGGCCGCGTGGCAACGTGGAGCTGGAGATCGAGGCGGTCCGTCTCGGGGTGGCCGGGCTAGCCTTGCCCGCCGCGGAAACGTTGAGAAGGCTGGAGCTCGAGGGATATGAGGTGGGCCGGTCCAGCCTCTGTTGCGCCCTTCACGAGTAGATGGCGCGGCGGCGCAATGTGGTGTTGAGCGGGCGGATATAGATCAGCCAGACAAAGTTGGCTATCAAGAACGCCACGGCCAGGATCGGCATGTAGGCCATCATGTTCGGGGCTATCCCTATCTCCACATCAACGTTCGCCGTGGTCTCCGGGCCCGGCTCTTCCTGATAAAGCACCAGGTAGTACTTCCCATACTCCAACCCCGAAAGCTTGAACGACAGGTCGGGATCGGCGGTGTAATCGTCCGCGTTCACGTTGATGCGGTGCATGGCCAGCGCCTCCCTTCCCTGGGGGACGTATTTCTCATAGTTCTCCTCGGTCACCAAGAATGCCAGCACGACCGCCCCTTCTGAGCTCACCGAGACCTTGCTGGCCTGGACCAGCATGGTCGGGTCGCTGCACATGAAGGAGACCCCGGCTGGTACCGAGTCAGATGTAACTAGCAGATCCCCCCGGACGCTGACCGCGTCCTTAACAGCGTCGTTGGCATAGGGCGTGAAGAACACCGCGAAGGCGATGCCCGCCACGATGATTATCACCAGACTGCGACGGATCGAGCTCCTGGTCATGAAATACTTGGTGCTATGGCTTTTAATGTAGCGCAGCTCCATGCGCAAGAACACGAAGCTCTCGATGTTGATTATCAGAAATAGGATGAGAATGAACAATAAGAGGAGCGGAAGGTCCATCAGGAATGGGAAGACAGAGATGTTACCATTGTTCCACATCAGGAACATTGCGAAGAAGACTAGGATCACCGCCTGCGCTATGTAGAGGTTCTTCTTCACCCGGCGTATGCTGTCCAGCCGGTAACCTCCTTCCATCTCCTGTCTGGTCCTTTTCATCCCGACCCCATCCGAGAAAAATATACATTTTGTTTAATATAACTTACTGTTAAAATGGCGCGTTCAGATTATACGCGCCTTGTAACGCAACGCAAGGAAGATGGCGGCGAAGGTGGGGACCTCAAGCACCCCTTCCCCGAACACTCGCTCCCCCTTGAGCTTGAGGTCCACCCGGGACTTTACCTCCACCTTCTGGGGCGTGTCAGGGAAGATCGAAGGGAAGGCGTCCCGCAACGGGTCGAAACCGGTTAGGTCGTCCCTGCTCATGGAGATCACTCTCAGGCCGGTCTTGCCATGCAACGAACCGGGCAAACGTATCAGGCGCTTAATGTCCCTGGTCACGGGCTCGTCCACCTGGGCCGCCGCTCCGACGCGGACCGTGTCCCTCACACATTGCAGCAAGGCCTCCTTGCCTTTGGCGTCGGTGATGTACTCGAGACTGTTGTTCTCCAGGATGAGCTGCCTGCCGTTCTTGCCGGAGCGGTCCGCCCCCAACGCCTGCTGCAGGAAGAAGTACTGTCTGTCGTTCAACTTGGCGAAGGCCGGGTACCTCTGCCTGGCCTCCTCGAAACCAAGGGTCTCCACCTCGCCCATCAGCTCGGAGAGGCGCCTCCGCACCTTGCCCTTCCATCCCCCCGACCCCTCTGGCGGGATGAGGGTCGACATCTCCACCTTGGTCACGGTCTTGTACTCCTTCTTCATGGAGGAGCGCTCCTTGAAGATCCATTCGAAGTCCAGGTCCGTGCCTGAGACGAAGTCCACCACCTCGCTGCGCTCATGCGAGCCCAGTCTCTGCACCCGGTCCGACTGCACATGGGCATGATACCCCCGGCCCCCGGAGAAGGTGATGCGCACCTCTTCCTCGGCGAACCCCAGGTCGCCTAGGAGGAAATCGTCCAAAAGGCGGATCATGTCCTGTTTCACCACATGGAGCATCTCCGCATAGGTCATCTTGTCCGCGCCCGGGATGTGGTCCGCGTCCAGGTCGAAGACCAGATCGGCGCCGCGCCAGCCCTTCTGCTCCATCTTCGGCGCGGAGGGGTTCTGGTAATGGGCCGAGGAGTAATAGACATGCATCGGCACCTGGGAGACCAGGTAGCGGCTCAGGTCCTCCGGCGATCTGAAGCCCACATGCCTCCTCACGAAGTCCTTATCGAAGAACATGAAGCCGAACTCTCGGCCAGTGAAGTCGAAAGGGGCCGGCATGGCGCTCCTGGAGTAATAGTCCCGGAACCACCTCATGGCGTACTCCTGTTCTGGCGTCATGTCGGGCGGTATATGGCATGGCCCATAATCTCTTTTTCCGCCCTCATTATCAAATCCCCGATTCTGCTCGCACCCTTTTAATTCCCCTTCCGGGATTAGTTTGGTAGTGAGCAAGATGAAGGCTTACATACGCGTCATCTATTCCAGCGAGGGCCGACCTCCGGCCGATGTGACCAAGATCATGAGGGAAGAAGGCTTCCACAAGGTCAAGGGACAGCCGTTGTTCGAGGGCGAAGTGTTCGACGAAAGCGAGCTGGACCAGAAGATGGCGGCGCTCCACTCTTCATTGAAGGGTATGGAGGTCCGCTACATCCCCAGCCTGAGCGCGCCGGCCGACGCCGAGGGCGTCCTGCAGGTCAGAGCCAGCGAAGGCATGAAAGGGTGGGCGGAGGCGGGCCTTAACACCGAGCAGCTCAGCGCATTGCTGGAGACCGACCCGACCAAGTTCAAGCACGAGGCCAACTCCCAGTTCAAGCATAAGGTGGAGCAGTTGATGGCCGTCCGCGAGAAGGAGATCCGCGAGGCCGAGGAGAAGCGCGCCCAAGAAGAGCGGGAACGCGAGATCCGCGAGGCCGAGGAACGGAAGCTGGCCAATATCACGACCATGTTCGGACGCGAAGGCGGGGTGACATTCCACGACCTTTCCGAAGGCTCAGGCCTGGACCCGGACGAGCTGGGCGATCTGATCAAGGACATGGTGGACAACGGCCGACTCCGGGCAGAGCAACGGGGCCGCAACGTCGTCTATGTGACGGGCTGAACCCCCACCAGACAAACTCCTTCCCCTTCTTACATTTCTGCGTGCATCTCGCGCTTTTCTTCATACCAAGATACGAACCGGGCGACGCCCTCCTCGATGGTGACCATTGGGCGCCATCCCAGAAGCTCCCGGGCCTTGCGATTATCGCCCCAGGTGTGGTCCACATCGCCCTGCTGGGTGCCAAGGTATTCAGGCTTCAGGTCGGTGCGCCGGGTGGCCTTGAGTATCTCGCTCACCACATGGTTCACTGTGACGGTCCTCCCCGAGCAGATGTTCAAGGGCTCTCCCTTCGGGTCTGGGCACGAACCGCAACGGTAGACCGCGTCCACCACGTCATCGACGTAGGTGAAATCGCGGGTCTGCTCCCCATCCCCGAAGATCTGCGGTCTCAGGCCCTTGAGCGCCCGGTCGGTGAAAATGCGTATGGCCATGTCCGGGCGCTGCCTGGGGCCGTATACTGTGAAGTAACGGAGGGAGACGCTCTGCAGGCCGTACAGCTCATAGAACAGGCGGCAGTACATCTCGGCGGAGAGCTTGCTGGCAGCATAAGGCGAGACCGGAACGGCCTGGTCGGACTCGGACACTGGAAGTTTTCGGGCGTTGCCATAGACCGATGACGATGAGGAGCTGACCACCCGCCTCACCCCCGCCTCCTTGGCCGCCAGCAGCACGCTGAGCGTACCGGTGGCGTTGGCCTGGTGCGAGCGCATCGGGTCCTTGACGGAGATGCGCACCCCGGCCTGTGCTGCAAGGTGGTAGACGACCTCCACACCTTGGAACAACCGGGCCATCTCCGCCTGTTCCAGGATGCTGGTGCGGTGCAGCTCGAACGATCCCTTGTCCAGATGCGGCTCCAGGAACCGCATCTTGCCAGAGTAATAGTCATCGAAGTTGTCGATGGCCACCACATGGTGCCCTTCCTGCAGCAGCCGGTCCGCGAGCGTGCTTCCGATGAAACCAGCGGCGCCGGTCAAAGCGACCTTCATTTCCATGCCTCCGTTGTCGGAAACACACCGCTGTATAAATTCGTTGCAATGGCGCGAACTCGGACCATTGGGCCTAGACCCTAGGGACGCATGGCCCCCGTTCCGACCAGGTCAAAATCTTATATAGCAAGAGCCAGAATTAACGGCCGGTGAAATAAATGGGAGCATTCATAGCGAACGCGAAGGTCCTTATGATGTTCGCGGTCCTGATCCTGCTCTTCGTGGTGATCGGCTGGGTCATAGGTTCATTATTCCCCGGACTGGGGCTGACCGCGACGATGTTCATATTCTTCATTATCGCCGTTGCAATAAATGTGGTCTCTTACTTCTTCAGCGACACCATCATCCTGAAGATGTACCGGGCCAAGGTCGTGAGCGAGGCGGAGTCTCCGCGCTTGTACCGCATCGTCCGCGACCTGTCGCAGCGGGCGCAGTTGCCCATGCCGCGGGTGGCCATAGTCCCTACCCAGAACCCCAACGCCTTCGCCACCGGCAGGACGCCGAAGAAGGCCGTGGTAGCGGCGACTGAGGGATTGCTACGTACCCTGGACGACAACGAGCTCACCGGTGTGTTGGCCCATGAGCTGGCCCACGTCAAGAACCGCGATGTGCTGGTGATGACCGTCGCCGCCACGGTGGCCGGGGCGGTGGCATTCGCCGCTAGGATCGCCTTCTGGGGCTCCATGTTCAACCGGAGCGACAACTGGATCATCATACTGTTGGTGGCGGTCACCCTGCCCATCGCAGCACTGCTCGTCCAGCTGGCGATATCCCGTAGTCGGGAGTACAAGGCGGACGCCAAGGGCGCCGAGCTGTGCGGCCGCCCCCTCTGGCTGGCCAGCGCGCTCCGGAAATTGGACGCGGGCGTGAAGCAATACCCCATGGACAACAGTCATGCCAGCCCCTCGACGAGTTCGCTGTTCATCGTGAACCCGTTCCGCGGGGGCGCCATCGTCAGCATGCTTTCCACCCACCCGCCCATGCAAGAGCGCATCAGGCGCCTGGAGCAGATGGCGAGCGAGAAGGGCCAGTACCGCTGAGGGAAACCTTTTCCCACTTCCTCATTTTTAAGTTCAGGTGCCGGAGACCTTCACCCAGTCTATGTACCCTGAGAAGTAGCGGTTGCTGGAGGAGTACCCCACGTTCAAAGTGGAGGTACTGGTGGTGAGGGTGTGTTGCCCAGAAACCACCACGGTGCGCTCCTTGACGCCGTTGACATAGATCGAGAGCTGTCCGGTCACGGCATCATAGCTGCCCGCCACGGTGTACCACTCACCGGATTGCACCGTGGTCACGGAATTGACCGACTTCGCCCCCACCCCATCGATGCGCACGGTGAACTGGAAGTAACGGTTCATGCTCGCCCCGCTCCCCCCGCTCAACGCCAATCGATAGCTGTCCGTGCCCTTGGACACCAAGGCGGCACCCGATTCCATGGTGCTAGGAGCCTGCACGATCTTGACCCGCGTCTCCACATACACGCCGCCCACGGGGTTGAGGTCTGGCCCGTTCGCCACACGCACGTAACGTTTCATGGTACGGCTGTTGGGGTCCAGGTCCAAGGCGTCCACACCATCAACTGAGGCCACGCGAGGCGCGGTCCAAGAGGCCGGGGTCGCTGTCGCATCCGCCTGCTTGCCCGCCAGGTCCGAGAATGGGTCCGCCAGGGAGAAGTCCAGGAAAAGGTCCAGACCCGGATCGATCTGCCCGGCGACAGAGAACAGGACCGAGGCCAGCATGCTGCCGCCCGGGAGATAAACCATCCCCAGGTCGATATTCCCTTGCCCTTCCAGATTGGTCAAGGTGACATATATCATGTCGCCGTTGTCCACCCGGCCATTGGCGGCGATGTCCACCAGGAACAGCTCCACCCCGGTACCGGTCCAAGCGTTGGCCCGGCCCACATATTGGTCCAACGCCTCATTGGTCAGCTGCCCGTTCACCCTCCCCTTGCACTCGGAGAACTGAACTGGCTCGGTGGTCGGGCCGAGCACGGCCACATAGGTGTTCTGATCGGCCGGGTCCTGACGCACCTCCACAAAGGTCCCGAAGGGGGTCCCACCTCCCGAGGAGAACCCTATGAACATGACATAGGTTGCGGCGGAGAGCACCACAGTTATCGCTACCAACAAGATCGTTGCGATTATGGGCGAGACCGCCTTGACGTCCTTGGTGAAACCTCCCACGGATATCGAAGATAACACCGTGGTTCGGTAATTAAATATTATTGTCTTATTATCATATTTTTATTAAAAAAGATATCTGAAGCGTTCAATAAAGCATCATGTCCTGCAGCGCTAGGCGACGCACGAACTCCTGTCCGGAACGGATGTTGACCACCTCATCGAGGCGACGGTGCATGTCAGTGCCGATGGAGAGGCGGACCTTGCCACCGAACTGCCGGAAGAAGCGCTCACCCAGCACGAAGAAGGGCTTGCCGTCCCTGCGGTAGAAGTCCGACGTGCTCACCTCGACGAAAAGCCCATGGCTAGCCAGAAGTTCCGCCACTTCCTCCGGGCGGTTATCCTCGAATATGCGGTCCACGTCCCAGTGGCACAGGCCGATGGGCACCTTGATGCGTTCGAAAATGGGCGCCAGCTCCTTGATGCTCGCGCCGCCGTGCTGTCGGTCCTGCACATACTCGAAGAGCACCAGGTCCAGTCGGTTGATCTGGTCGAAAGGAAGGGCCTCCAGGTCGCACCGTTCTGGATTGGAGTCTATCTCCACCCCCGCCAGCACCTGCATCCTGCCAGAGTACATCTCCTTCAGTGCCAGCAAATTGCGTCGATAGCGCTCGAAACCATCCGAGGTCAAGGGCCTGGGCACCTTGCTCGTCATCAGATGGTCGGTGATGGCCACCTGTCTGAGCCCGCCCTGCCAGGCACGCTGGACCACCTCCTCGGGGGTGTGCCAACCGTCCGAATATTGGGTGTGGTTGTGCAGGTTCATCAACGGATCTGTTCCCATTTCTCCAGCTCCTGCACCGAGGACAGCGTCCGTCCGCGCTTGATCTCCTCCCGGATGCGGTTCTCCCGTTCCATGACGTCCACCGCGCGATTAGCAACCTCGACGGCCCGCTCCTGAGGCACTACCACCAGACCGTTCTCGTCCCCGATTATCCAGTCACCGTTTCGCACCAGTTGCCCGCCGCAGGTGATCTCCTGTCCGATGCCGCCGTACCCCTTCGGGTCTCCCGCATGGGGCGCGACATGTCTCGTGAAGATGGGGAACTCCATGTCGATGATGGCGTCAACGTCCCGGCCCGCGCCATCGATCACCACACCGGCCACGCCCCGCACCTTGGCGCTCCAGGAGGCCAGCTCCCCCCAGACCGCCACATTGCTGGAGCCTGCGTCCACCACGATGACGTCGCCCTTGCGGGCCTGGTCGATGGCCTCCACCGGCTTGGCCCAATCGCCCTTGGAGGTCTGCACGGTGAGCGCCCTGCCTACCATCTTGGTGCCGTGAGGGCTGCGCATCACTATGCCCTCCATGACGCCTAACCTGTGCTGCGCATCGGCGACATTGGGGGTGGACACCTTTTCAAAGGCCTCGAAGAGCTCGTCCTGGGAGTACTTCTTCTCGAAACTGGCCTGCAGGGACTTGCCTTGGGTCATGGCCTTCTTGATGCGCTTCGTGGCGGCGGTGACGTCCTCGGTCTTGATGATGCCCCCGCCCACGATGATGATGCTAGCCCCGGCCTTGAGCATCTCGGACACGGTCTCAGAGGTGAGCCCGCCGGCGACGGCTATGGGGATCGAAACGGAGGCCGCCATCTCCTCGACCAGTTCCTTCATGCCCTTTCCCGCTCGCATCTGCTCGTCGATGCCGGTATGTATGCAGACATAGGAGGCCCCCAGTCCCTCCACCCTCTTGGCCCGCCCGGTCAGGTCAGGCACGTTTATGAGGTCAACCATGATCTTGGCCCCGTAGCGGCGCGCCACTGCGACCGACTCCGCTATGGTGGAATCGTCCGCCAACCCCAGAACGGTGACGATGTCCGCCCCCGCCTTGGCCGCGATCTCGACCTCGAAGCCCCCCACGTCCATGGTCTTCATATCGGCGACCAGGGTGTGGCCGGGATAGGCTTTCTTCAAGGCACGCAGTGCCTCCACTCCCTCGCTCTTGAGCAGAGGTGTGCCGGCCTCGATCCAGTCGGCACCCCCGTCCAAAGCTTCCTTGGCTATCTCCAACGCACGTTTCAAGTGCATGAGGTCTAGGGCAACCTGCAGGACCGGTCTCATGAAAGGGAGTTAGGTCCAGGTGTGTTTTATCATTTACGCTCGAAGCAATTCAGCGGCAAAACGATATATGAAGGGAGGATGATAGCAGCGTCATCATGGCAAAGCCTCAGGAAGGAAGATGCCTGACTGGCATCGAGGGATTGGACCAGATCACCGGAGGAGGATTCCCCCTTGGCGGTCTGGTGCACATCTCCGGGAGCTGCGGTTCCGGCAAGTCGTCGCTGGTGAACGAGTTCCTGCTCCGCGGGGCGGCGGAAGGCCACAAGGCGGCGCTCATCACCACGGTGCACTCGGTGCAGAAGACGCTGGACAGCATGTCGCACCTGGAGATCTTCGACGAGCGCCTGATCAAGGAGAAGGTCCTTCGCATACTGGACGTGGCGGACCTGCTTGAGGAGCTGTCGCACACGGGAAGACCGATCGAGGGCAACGGTGCCATGGAGCTTCTTTCAGAGATGGAGGGCATGATCGGCAAGCAAGGAGCGAAACGCCTCGCCATCGATTCCATAAGCCCTCTCCTCATGGAGATGGAGGCGGGGGCGGCCCGCAACTTCATCAAGAAGCTGGGCGAGACCGTCTACGCCAAGAAGTGCACCACCGTCGTGGTCTCCGATTGCGAGGAGGGCGTGGGTAAGACCTACGTGCCCTGCGACGGCCTGGTCCGCTTGAGCAACATCGAGCGCCAGGGCAACGTCCTCAGGGTGCTGCAGGTCCTGAAGATGCAGGGGGCCGCGCACTCCCGGTCGCGCTATGTGTTCGACGTAACGTCGTCAGGGATGCTCCTGACGCCCATGTTGAGAGGTGGGTTCCATTGACGCCTGAGGCCGCAGAGGACGCCAGGAACAAGCTGACCGAGACCGGACCATCGGTGGCGGTGGCCTTCATGATCAACCCGGAGAACTACTTCGAGGTCATCACCAGCCTGGTGGACACCTTCTGCCGGGAGAACGACCTGGCCTGCATCTATGTGACCGCCTCGGTGCCGGCCGCGACGATGATAAACGCTCTCGACTCGTTGGAGATCGACCGCAAGCACGTCAAGTTCATCGATTGCATATCATATGCTACCATGCAGCTGTCCGGCGACACCGATGCCATAACCTACGTCGAGGGCCCGGCCATGCTGGAGTACATAATCCTCAGGGTGGAGTATCTCTTCCGCAAGGCAAACAAGAGGAAGACCCTGGTGATAATCGACTCCGTTAACGCCATGGCGATGCACAACGACACGCGCATGCTCTCCGAGTTCATACAGATACTAATGAGCGCGTTGAAGGGACGGGAGGCCTATCCAGTGCTGCTAGCCTTGGGCGACCAGTTGCGCCCTGAGGTCAAGGAGATGATCGGCCTAGTGAGCGATCAGGTGATCTCCCTCGGACCCCGGCCGAGCGTTTGAATTTTCAAGAATGATAATTCAGGAGGCTTATATAGTGACCGTTCGTAAGATATTTTCTGGCTGTTCATTAATATATAATCATTTTAATGTGTTATCGTATTTAATTATCGAGCCAGATTTTAATTTCAATACTGATAATGATATTCAGGAACAGATACTTTTATAGCCCTACAGACTTTTTTCCATTATAGCCAAGGCTTGTCCTTGGTGGAGGACTTAACATGAAGAAGATTTGGAAGATGAAGAAGAGCAAGGAGGCCGTTTCCCCGGTCATCGCTACCATCTTGATGGTCGCTATCACCGTGGTTCTGGCCGCCGTTTTGTATGTGATGGTCATGGGCTTCGGATCGAACCCTGACAACAACCCGACCGTGTCCTTGACCAAATCGACCACTGCGATTGCTCACCAGGAGAAGGTCATGGTGGCATCCATCAGCGACCCAGAGGCAAAGGCCAACATCCAGCTATCCGTTGTTATTGGAACAACGGC
>JACXTP010000049.1 GCA_016919625.1 Methanomassiliicoccaceae archaeon | reverse complement strand
CCACAGCCGCGAAGAGCGGGAAGGACATCAGGATGAGACGCCATAGCACCCTTTCATCCCGAGCCCCCCACATCAACAATAGGATGGCGGGCATGGTGAAGTAGACAAAGGCGATCTTGGGGTAGAATATGAAGAAGATGACCATGATAAAAATCGCCCCCTCCCAGAAACGCATCTTCCAATGATAGGCCATGATCGTAGCGGCCAACAACGATGCCAAGGTCAGCGTTGCCCCAGCCCAACCAGGCAGACCATATCCCCCTATGTCGAGGAAATGCCAGGGACTGATGCCAGAACCCCCGGTCTGGGCGTTTGGGTTCTCTAGGAAATAGTAGCTCGGGAAGGAAAGGAACTTCTCAGGGCAGCATATGAGGAATGGAAGAACCACCGCCAAAGACAGGCTGGCGAAGACGACCATCAGGACTGCACGGTCCCTACTGGTCCTCGCCTTCAAGAACGCCCACGGCAGGAGCAGTACGTCGAAAAGCTTGGTCCAGGTTCCCAAAGTGAACAGCAGGCCGCTGTAGGCCATCCTTCCCATGATGAAGGTGATCAGCGGCAATACGAAGAAAAGGGCGACTATGGCCTCGTCCTGGATGCCCAGGGTGAACTCTATGAAAGCATATGGCAACAACATATAGGAGATGCCTGCGGTGAACGCATAGAAATCGTTGAATCGGCGGAAACCCAAGTACATGGACACCGAGGTCAGTATTGCGAACAGTGCGAAGTACAGCTGGTACATCCACATCTCCCCACCGAAGTATTGGGGGATCACCATCAGGTACATCACCAGCGGGGGCGATTCCGACTCGAAGTCTAGGTATGGTATCTTCCCATCGAGGATGGCCTGGCCCCTTTCCTGGTAATAGGAGAGGTCGATGGGCTCGCCGAAGATCTCGTTGAGATGGGGCCGAAGCACCAGGTTGTCCAGGGCGATGATGCCACCATAGAACAGGAGGCCCACCACGATAAGGATCAACAGCTTCTTCCTGCCTGGAATGGGCTCAGCCCTTCTGCGCCACCCTTCCTTGATGATCTGGGTGAACTTATCCCCACATTTCATCAGGTCCATTTAGCCCCTCTTCATGGCACGAGCCGGTTACGGTCGCGGGGGAAGAGTATCGCCTCGCGGATGTTGGGAAGGTCCAGCATCTTCACCACGAACCTCTCTATGCCCAATCCGAATCCGCCATGGGGCGGCATTCCGTAGGCGAACGGGTTGAGGTAGAACTCGAAGTCCTTGGGGTCGAGCCCCTTCTTCACCATGCGTTGCACCAGGCGTTCGTAGCGATGCTCCCTCTGTCCACCAGAGGCCATCTCCTGGCCTTTGTAGTCGAGGTCAAATGAATATGAGTACGGGGTGCCATCCTTCTCCATAATGTAGAACGGCTTGGCGTCCTCAGGGTACTCGACGAACCAGTACATGTCGAAGCCCTTCTCCTTCATTATGTCGCCAATGACCTTCTCACCCTCCGTCCCAAGGTCGTCACCCTCCTTCAGAGTGAGACCGGTCTCACGTACCAGTTCCAGAGCATCTGAATAGGTCATTATTGGATAGGGAAGCCTTGGCACCTTTACCTCAACGCCCATCTTCTCCAGGTGCTCCTTGCCTCGCTCCGCCACCCCTTTGAATATATGATGGGTCACACCCTCCATGACGTCCATGACATCACGCTGGCTTTCTATGAACGCGATCTCGGCATCGAAGGATATGAACTCCGAAACGTGGCGTACGGTATCAGAAAGCTCCGCCCGGAACGCTGGGCCGATCTCATAAACCCGGTCGAGCCCCGTGGCCATCATCATTTGCTTGTAGAGTTGCGGCGATTGGGCCAGGTAGGCCTTCTTGTCAAAGTACTTGATCTCGAAGAGCGAAGCTCCCCCCTCAGCCCCGGAAGCGACTATCTTGGGGGTGAACATCTCCACGAAGTCCTGGGACCTCATATATTCCCCCAACAGTTCCAAGGCCAGAGATTTTATCTCGATGACGGCCCGTGTTTCCGGCTTGCGCAGGTCCATGAAGCGATGGTTGAAACGCGTGTCCATCTCCACGCTCACCTTGTCGACGACACCCATGGGCAGAGGCGATTGAGCCATGCTGAGAACGTTCATCTCAGAAGGGATGATCTCATAGCCTGACTTCACCTGGCTGCTAGCTTTCACCATTCCCTTGACCTCCACTACCGACTCCCGCGGGATGCCGGAGATGGCTGACATGAGCTCCGGGGGGACCTTCTTCTTCGGGGCGGTCACCTGGACGGTCCCGTAACGGTCCCTGATGATGAGGAATGAGATGCCCCCAAGGTTCCGAACCTCCTGGACCCAACCCTTCACGGTGACCTCCATGTCGGAGTCCTGCGCAGTTATTGTCCTTGAGCTCTTCACCCGGTCGTTTTGCATGGTCAAACCTGAATTCTATAAATCCAATCCATCTATAAAAATATGGTTGGACCTGGCCTTGACTTACCTAGAAGGTCTGGCAACTAGCAAGGGGCAATCACATTCAATGGATGGCGACCGAAAAAACTAACTGCCTAACGCATCAATGACATCCCTCATGGTCAAGGTCAGCGTGGATGACAATGAATGCACGGGATGTGGACTGTGCTACAACGATGAGTGCCCAGAGATTTTCATGGAGGGCGATGAAGGCACCTCCAACCTAAAGCCTGAGTTCCGCAAGGGCGGACCGTTGGAGGGCGATGTGCCAGACGCCAAGAAGGGGTGCGCGGACAAGGCGGCCGATGCATGCCCAGTATCGGCGATCAAAGTGGGCTGAACGAAAATAATGGTGGCCTCCGGTCACCATAACTTTTCATCGTTATGTCACTGCTTTTTCAAGGAACCGGATGCATTTTTCTTCGCAGTCCAGCTCTGTATTTATCCCTAGGGGCACGGTCAATAGTGGGTCAGTGTGGGATAGGTCCACGTCGCAAACGATCGGGACATGCTTGTCGATCGCCAAACTTGTGATGATGGAGCTCAGGTCGTCCCCTACGCCGAACCCTACAGCGGACGGGAACCGACCCAACACCAATCCAGATATCCGGTCAAAAACGCCGAGGTGCCCTAGGTGGGTCATATTACGATCGATTGTGGCAGACGACTCGTGATCGTCCTCCTCTAGGAAAAGCACCGCCCCATCGAGGTCGGGCCAGAAATCGGTCCCGCTGAGAAGCAACAATGTGTTCAGGTTGCCTCCCACCGCCCTTCCGGAGACCTTCCCTCCATTCAATACCCTCCATCCAGGATTCATCCTCCATTCCCTGGGGCCGAGGTCTTCCTTCTGGAACCACAGGTCCTCCGCCCATTCGTCGCTCGCCCTGACCATGACCTCATCCTTGTCCCCCCGCATCAATTCCATGAATCGGTCAATGGTGTAGAGGGGGAGATCTGGCTGACAGAAGGTGACGAAGGCCGGGCCGGAGAAATTGACCAGGCCTGCCCTGCTTAGGAAGGCATTGTTCATGGCGGTGATGTCGCTGTACCCGACGAAGACCTTGCGGACCCTCCTCACCAGATCATAATCGATGTGGGGCAGGAGTTGGTTTGAGTTATAGCCCCCAAACACCGTCATGATGGCAGCAACTTCGTCATCCTCCAGGAAGGCGGTCAGGTCCGCCAAGCGATTCTCCACGCTACCAGCGGTATGACCGGTACGCTCCATGACATGTTCGCCCACCTTGACCTTGAAACCCAAGGAGCGTAGACGGTCCAATCCGATCTGCCAAACCCTCGGCTCAATGTTGGCGGCGGATTGGGAAGGTGCGATCAATCCAATGGTGTCTCCCTCAACTATCCTGCGGGGCTTGACCAGTTCCATTCCGACGACACCTCTATCCCCCAAAGAGGCGTCAATGATTATATAGAACCAGGACATTCAGAAAGGCATCCACGGGATGGTATCCATGTCAGATAAGGTAACGTTGTCCGTCATTAAGGCCGATGTCGGGTCGGTCTGTGGTCATTCCAGGCCCCACCCGAAGATGATGCGCAAGTGCGAAGAGGTCTTGAAGGACGGCCTGAAGGCGGGGACGATCAACGATTTCTACGTGACCAGGGTGGGGGACGATATAAACCTGATCATGACCCACACCAAGGGCGAGAACCACAGTGACGTCCATGCCCTGGCATTCGAAGCTTTCCAGCAGGCCGCCAAGCTTGCCAGGCAGATGAAGATGTACGCTGCCGGTCAAGATATTTTGAAGGACGCCTTCAGCGGCAACATTCGCGGAATGGGCCCAGGGGCGGCAGAGGTGGAGTTCACGGAGCGTGGCGCCGAGCCAGTGCTGGTGTTCATGGCTGACAAGACAGAACCGTCCGCCTACTCCATGCCGCTGTGCCGGATCTTCATGGACCCATTCACCACCACTGGCCTGGTCATCGACCCAAGGGCCCACGAGGGTTTCAAGTTCGAGATCGTGGACGTCATGGATTCCAAGCGGATCGTCATGTCAGCCCCCGAGGAGTCATATGATATCCTAAGCCTGCTCGGCGATACGACACGCTATGCCATAAAGAGGATCTGGAGCAAGCACTCCGACATCGGTGTCGGGGCAGTGGTGAGCACTGAGAAGCTTAACTTGTGCGCGGGCAAGTACGTCGGCAAGGACGACCCCGTGGCCATCGTTCGTTGCCAGAGCGGCCTGCCAGCGGTCGGAGAGGCATTGCAGCCATTCATGTTCCCCCAGCTGGTGGCCGGGTGGATGAGGGGGTCCCATTATGGTGCTTGGTACCCATGCGCGGTAGATGATTCCGACCCTTCCTATTTTGACGGCCCTCCACGCATCTGCTGCGTAGGATTCCAGATCAGCCATGGCAAGCTCATGGGTCTAGAAGACCCTGAGTCCCCCGTCGGATTCCATCAACCGATTGACTATTTCGCTGGAAGCGTATGGGACGAGGCCCGCCGCAAGGCGGTAAGGGCCAGCATCTACATGCGCCAACATGGACCGTTCATGCCCAGCATCCTAGGCCCGGAGGAGATGGAGTACACCACCCGCCCGGCTGTCCTTAAGAAATTGCAGGACAGGATGGAGAAGCTTGACTGAACTGAAAGCGCCCATCGTCGTGGTCAACTTCAAGACCTATCGTGAGGTCGAGGGTGTCAGGGCCATCGAGGTCGCTAAGGTCTGCGAGGATGTGGCAGAACAAACAGGGACGACCATAGTCGTCTGCCCTCCAACGTTGGAATTGGCCAGGGTCGCCCAGGCGATCCGCATCCCGGTGTTCTGCCAGCATACCGACGCAAAATCAGCTGGGGCGAACACTGGTTGGATAACCCCATCGGCTGTGAAACAGACCGGGGCAAATGGCACGTTGTTAAACCACTCTGAGCACCGGCTCATGCTATATGACATATCTGCATCGGTGAATGAATGCAAATCCGCTGGTCTGACCACGATCGTCTGCGCCGATAGCCCACAGACCGCCATGATAATTGCATCCTACGAGCCCGATTTCGTGGCCGTCGAACCGCCGGAACTGATCGGAGGCAATGTTTCGGTCACGGACGCCAAGCCAGAGGTGGTACAGAAGGCGGTCCAGGCAGTGCACCGCGTGGACTCTCATATTCCTGTGCTATGTGGCGCGGGCGTCAAGAACGGTAGGGACCTAAGGAAGGCCATGGAGCTTGGAGCGAAGGGAGTGCTGTTGGCATCAGGCATCATCAAGGCCAAGGACGTAAAGGCCACGTTGATCGAACTGGTCACTGGCGTTTGATGGCAGGGTTACAATCGAACTCATTGTAACGGGCATAATGATATCGTTACGATGGCGAACAGGTCTCGATGAGAGGCGTGGTGTTCGTCGTTTTGGTTCTATTGATGGCCCCCAGCCCCTCCTACGCCCTCTCATCACCCATTCATCCCTCAGATTCGCTTCTGACCTCTTCTCAACCGATGAAGATAGGTGACGCGTCATCGCCACCATTGATCAAATTCATCCTGGTCTGTCCTGGTAAGCCTGTCGAATCGTTCGTCATCGCCAATCTAGGGTCTGGCGAGATCGATCTCATTGGGTTGATGGTGAGCGATGGCGAGGGTAACCTTACATTCCCCGTGGAGACTTTATTGCGACCAGGAGAGGTCGTCGCTCTCACCACAGATGTGGTGGAGTTTAACCGTTTCATGGCAGGAACAAAGGCGGTGCCATATTCTTCTCTCACAAAACAAGGCTCTTTCGTTCTGGCCAACCATGGTGATTCGCTCCTCATGATGGCCCCCAACGGCTCTTTGTTGGACAGTTTCGTCTATGGGGATTCAAAAGACCTCACCGCATGGTCCGGGGTCGCTTTCTCCCCACTGCCAGAGGGGCACGCGGCAATAAGGAGGTCGGCCCAAGGTTACATGGATTCGGGACAGGCGAGCGATTGGTCCCTCTCGGTCCTAGGACGGCAGGAGGTGGGATCTTTCGAGAGCCAGGTCAAAGTGAGACCATTCCTCTACCCAGATGGCGCCCTCGACGATGTCCTTGATACGCTTTCTAAGGCAGAGAGCAGCATTTTCATCTCAATGTACGACCTGAACGAACCATCCATCATAACCTGTCTGATCGATGCCAGGGCGGACAAGGTCGATGTGCGGGTTCTTGTGGAGCGACAACCGGTTGGAGGCATGTCGACCTCAACCAAACGTGCCCTCAACGACCTTTGGAGAGGGGGATGTTCTATCTCGCTCTTCCGTTCCAATGATTCCTACAAACGGTACGACTACCTTCATGGAAAGTACGCCATCATCGATAATGAGTACGTCTTGATGGGTTCAGAGAATTGGGTCACAAGCGCATTCAAGGAGAACAGGGGATGGGGGGTCGCGGTCCATTCCTTCGACCTCGCACAGCAATTGACAATGATGTTCGAGAACGATTCATCCACGGATTGGCCTGACGTCGGGCTTATGGAATCCCCCTATCTTGTATCTCCAGGGAATAATCCGATCCACGGGCCGAAACTGAATTCGTTCATGGACTGGTATTTGGCCAACGTCACTCTAATTGTCTCCCCCGACAATTCATTGGAATCGATGCTAACGATGATAGATGGGGCCAGGGAGAGGATCCTGATCGAACAGATGCAGTTTGATACAGGATACTCCCAGACATCAGGAATATGGGAGGGATTGTGCGAGGCGGCCGAGGCCGGGATCCCGGTGCGTCTTCTTCTTGACGCGACCTTGGACACCCATCCGTCTGGTAACCCCGCGGCCGAGGCAAGGTTCAACGAAATGGGCGAGATGGGCTTGGACATGGCGGCCAGGCTAATGTCCCCATTTCACAATTTCACAGTGGTGCACAACAAGGGGTGGGTGGTGGACGACAAGGTGGTTATTTCCAGCGTCAACCTGGTTCGAAATGCTTTCGAAAAAAATCGGGAGGTTGGCCTCATCGTCCGCTCCCCTGCCATCGCTGACTGGTATGCCCGGTCGTTCTGGGAGGATTGGAAGGTCGATCCCGTCCCCCCTACGATCGTGCTACCATGGTTGGCATGTAACATTTCCAAAGGCGAACCCGCTTTCCTGGACGCGAGCGGATGTTGGGACAATTCGGCGATTGTGAGCATCGAATGGGACCTAGACGACGATGGCATCATTGACCAGACCGGTGTTCGTTGCCTGATCGAACCTCCGCCGGGGGAGCATAAGATCAGACTGACCATCATGGACGATCACAACAACACGGCCAACGCAATGTTGATGCTGAACGTAACTGGTGAAGAGGATGGGGGCATCAAGTCGTGGTTATATTTCGCACCGATCGCTCTGGCGGCAGCAACGGGTGCAGTGTGGTTGGTTCGGAAAAGGATTAAGAGCCATTAGCATAATCGTCCGGTGTGCAGTTGCGCTATTATCGGAGCACCGATCTGAACGCTATCTACGACCTAGCCCGTCGTTCCCTGCGAGAGAAATACAATCCCACCATCTTCATCGAACTGCCCCCCTATTGGCCACAAGGTCTGATCGTGCTCGAAGAGATGGACCGCATCGTGGGGTTCATATTTGGCATCATGATATCAAACATCGAGGCCAGGATTTTAATGCTGGCGGTATCTCAGGAGAGGAGGGGACAGGGTCTGGGGACCTTGTTAAGTGAGCAGTTCTTCATGGAATGTTCCAAGAAGGGCGCCCGGGTGGTGAGCCTGGAGGTCCGTGTCAGCAACACCAGCGCGCTTAAGTTCTATCAGCGCCGTGGTTTCTCCATCTCGGACCGTTTCACCCACTACTACTCCGATGGCGAGGATGGATATCAGCTTCAGTTGTTCCTATGAGTCAGAGGAACATGTCGTCCTTTTTCGCCTGTTCGTTCGAGAAATAATATGGAGATTTCTCACGTTGGGACTGGGAGATGTCAGCGGAGAGGCCTTGCATATAAGAACCGTACCGTTCCTTGATCTGTTCCTCAGCGGTCATGGACCGCTTCACCGCTACCTGGATGTGCTTCTCAACGATCAAGAGGTCGCCATTTACCGAGGCCAGGTCGCCCGCAGCCCGGACCAGTCCACCCAGCTCCCTAAGGCGCAATGAAAGGCAGTTGTCCATGCCATCCATGCGTTTGGCTCGCCTCTTTGCCTCGCGGATCACCGCCTCGACGGCCGCCAAAGATGCTGGCGGTATCCTAGTATCTATGGCGATCTCTTGGGCGATGAACTGGGCCATCTTCGCACGGTTCACCTCGGTGTCCTTCATGACCGTGTTCACCAGGACCTCGTATCCATCGCCATTGATGCGGGAGCGCAGCGGAGAAAGGACATGCTCTAGGTCTTGTATGTTACACGCACCAACGAAGATGAAATCGCAGGGGACATCGTCCACCCTGACGCTAGCCCCGGCGCTCTGGGGGTTGTGGCCTATTATAGAGAACTCTCTCTCTTGCATGGCCGTAAGAATATAACGCTGCAGATTGGACAAATGAGGCAGCTCATCGATGAACAACACGCCTTCATGAGCCTCATGGATTGCACCGGCCACCACCCTCTCGTATGGTGGAGTGCCCAGATTGGCGTGCCCCCCGTAGGGATCGTGACGTACGTCGCCAAGGAGCTCGGTCTCCGAACCCCCGGTGGCCATCACGAACGGTTTGCGCTCCAGTCGGACAATGACCTTTCTCGGGCTCACCTTCTCCAGTTCCCGGCGCTTCTCCAAGGCGTTCTGGTCCAGCACGCGGATCATGTCCCCACAGCGCTCGAAGACCACCACCTCCTCCTTTCCGAAGCGCTTCCTCGTGGTCGTGACCCGGTCCTTGCCCACCATGCCCGGCATGGCAGCGACCGTGCCCATCGACTCCATCAGTCCAGCCATGAGATCTCCGAAGGGGTTGGCATTGGGCTCCCCCACCTTGATCTTCTCACATTTCGGACAGATCCGGTCCTTCGGCGAGGAGTAGGAACCGCAGTTTTTGCAACGGTATCCGAGGCGTTCCGCGACGTTGATCGGCGCATCCTGGGCCTCTATGATCTCGCCCTCAGCGTTCTGGTGGGACTCACGCTCCTTACGGACCTCCTCCTCCCGCTTCACCTCGACCAAGGGTCGTTCCGGGTTTTCGGGGTTGTGCACCACCCGGATCTCCTCCTTTGGCATGGGAAGGTAGAGGGCCAGGGCCTGAGCGATCATAGACTTGCCAGTGCCAGGCGGGCCTACGAGTAGTAAGTTGCGGCGTTGCCTTGCCGCCACGCGCGCCAAGGCAACTGCCTCCTCCTGCCCGATGACACGGGACAACGGGTCTTTCGGTATCTCGATGTCCTCAGTGGTCTCGATGGACCGCAGGTCCGTCTCGCGCAGGAGGTTTATCTTCGGGTTCATGCTCAGTTCAGGTCGTCCCTGACCCAGACCTCGACATTGCTAGGCTGCTTGGTGATGTTGCCCATCTTCGTTCCGACGATGGTGCCGATCTCCTTCTCCACAGCTATGTCCAGTATCCTTTGGGTCACGATACCGTCAAATACGACGGCAGAAACAGGCTCGCTCTCGGCTTTCAGGGTATTGACCAGCTCTTTGACCGTGACTTCCTTCGTCACATTCCCCTGCCCATCTAGAAGCTTGGCCTTGGAGGTGGTCGCCAGCTCGTTGATGAGGACCTTGTACTTCTCCTGGTTCCCGGAGAGCTTCTTACTTGACCTGCGCTCGACCGGGGCTTCGGCTGGTTCCGCCCGCTCGGGCTTCTCGACCTTTACCTCCCGTTCAGTGCGCTCCTGCCTCTCCGCCTTCTCGCTACGTTCCGACCGCTCGCCCCTCTCTTGGCGCTCTGGCCGCTCGCCCCTCTCTTGGCGCTCGCGGCGCTCCGGCCTTTCGGACCGCTCCTCCCGGTCGCCACGCTCGGGCTTCTCGCTCCGTTCCGACCGCTCGCCCCTCTCTTGGCGCTCCGGCTTATCGGTCCTTTCCTGCCGCTCCAGTTTCTCGGGCTTGTCGACCTTCTCGGCGGCACGCTCGGCCTTCTCCTCGCGCTCGAAGCGCTCCAGGCGCTCGGCCTTATCGCCGCGCTTCCCTGGTCCGTTCTGGGCCACATCGGCCTCCAGGCCAAACATTTCGATGTACTGCTCGGCGGGGATCTTGTTGCGCAGGCACTTCATGATCTGTTTCTGAGTGAGCTCCTCCACCTCATGTGCACGGGGAGCCCTGGCGACGAAGTCGACCTCGGCCACCTGGAACAACTCGCGAAGGATGAGCTCGCCGCCCCTGTCTCCGTCGACGAATGCGGTGACCACGCGCTCCTTGGAGAGCTCACTGATGGTCTTGGGGATGTTGGTCCCCTCCACCGCTATAGCGTTCTTGATGCCGGACTTGAGCAGGTTAATGACGTCGGACCGGCCCTCCACAACGATGACCGCGTCCGAGTCGTTCACGTTCGGACCGGCGGGTAGGCGGTCCTTACCGAAGTAGATGACCTCCTCCACCTGAACCGACTGCCTGACGCTCTCGGTGAGATCGGCCCCAGTCGTTTTGGATTGCTTGATAAGCTCGGTGAGCAGCTCCTTGGCGCGGACAATGATCTTGTCGCGCTTGGTGACACGGACGTCCTCGATGGACTCTATGCCTATCTTCGCCTTGCAAGGCCCGACCCGGTCGATCGTCTCCAGCGCGGAGGCCAAGATCACGGTCTCGACCTGGTCCAGGCTGGAAGGGATAAGGATCTCGCCTTCGGACTTGCCCTGCTTGGAGTGCACGTCCACCTCGATCCTCCCGATCCTGCCGCTCTTCTGCAGGTCTCGGAGATCGAGCTCATCACCGAGGAGGCCCTCGGTCTGGCCGAAGATGGCACCGACCACATCCGGCTTTTCGACGATACCGTCGGCGTTGAGCTTGGCCTTGATGAGGTACTTGGTGGTGCTTGGATCAATGTTCATTTTAATTCCTCTTCTATCGTTTCAGAAGAGCGACCCAGTTCCAATTATCAACCATGCCATTTGGCTGCGGGAGTGTGATTAGGTCCCTCCTGCAGGAGTTCATCCTATGGTTCCTTTCACGCTTATATTACGGATCAGGTGACGGGATGATAGTGAATGTGTGATATCGGAAAGCTTAGCCGCTTTTCCAAACCCTATGTCCGCATCATTGTTTATATAAATTTCGGTGCCAGGGATAATAAGTCGGAACCTCGGTTGGGTTGCGAATCTTCCCACCTTAAAATCCTAGGCATCCATAACAAAATCGGTGAGCACTCCTCATCCTTGATAGGGGGGGGGTGGCAATATGTTTTATCCTTCCTGCCACATTTGGATTATTCATCCAACTGGAAGGGGGCGGAGGTTACGGACATTAGGGCCAAGTTGAAGGAGCAAATGTGTCAGGGCGACATCGGCGCCAACACCGCCTGTGAATATTATCCCTGCCATTTCAACGGGCAGAACTGCTCCCTTTGCTTCTGTCCCTTCTACCCATGCCACGACCCGGTCTTGGGTAAGATGGTGCCGTCGAGGAAGGGCGGAGAGGTGTGGAGCTGTGAAGCATGCCTGTGGTCCCATCGAGATGACGTGGTGCGGTCTTTCTTCTCGGAGCTAAAGCCCGGGTCTCAACTTCCCGACCTGGCCGAGCTAGGAGCTCTTAAAAAAAAGCTAGAGCAGACCCACTTTACAAAGGCTCGTAGCCTCATGGTCATGGGAGCGACCTCCGGGGCGGGCAAGTCATTGATGGTGACGGCGCTGTGCCGCCACTTCTCAGACCTAGGTCTAAACGTAGTGCCCTTCAAGGCCCAGAACATGTCCTTGAACTCGATGGTGACCCCTGAAGGGGAGGAGATCGCTCGGGCGCAGGAGCTTCAGGCCCGGGCAGCACGGGTCAGCCCGGACGCGCACATGAACCCGATACTTCTCAAGCCTATGCGGGATAATAAGTCCCAGGTCATCGTGGAGGGCCGTCCCTACCAGGACATGGATGTGGAGACATATTACCACCATTTCGCCGGGACCGAAGGAGTCGCGATAATCAAACGTAACCTGGACTTCCTGGAAAGGACACGTGACATCATCGTCATCGAGGGTGCGGGCAGCCCAGCAGAGATCAACATGATGGACTTGGACATTGCGAACATGCGGACGGCCGAGCTCGCCAACGCACATTGTCTACTTGTGGTCAACATCGAGTGGGGCGGTGCCTTCGCCTATGCCTATGGCACATTGATGCTCCTGCCCGAGGCGCAGCGCAAGATGTTCAAAGGGACGATAATCACTAACCTATATGGGGCAAAGATGGGGCTCGAGCCGGGCATAGAGCTGCTGGAGCGAACCACCGGTGTCAGAGTGGTGGGGGTGGTGCCGCACATTGATCTGGACCTTCCCGATGAGGACTCGATGTTCATTGGTGCGCGGGGATCACAGGCCGGAACGATGAATGTCACAGTGGTCCGATTCCCTCGGATATCCAATTTCACTGACTTTGATGCTTTGGGGATGGAGGAAGGTGTCCATGTGCGGTTTGTCGATTCGCCCGCGGAGATTGGAATGGCGGACGTCATCGTGCTCCCTGGCACCAAGAACACCGTCGAGGACCTCAACTGGATGAGGGAGAAAGGACTGGACAAGGCGATCCAGGCAGTGGCAGGCAAGGTGCCGATATTGGGCGTGTGCGGGGGATACCAGATGCTAGGGCTGGAGATCGACGATAGCCAAGCCATCGAGGGTGGGGAGGCGCAAGTGCTCCAAGGCCTCGCCTTGCTTCCTGTGGTCACGCGCTTCGAGAGATATGAGAAGCGCACGGTCCAGGTCACCGGGCACATGCTGGACGGGACTGAGTCAGACCAGGTCCGGGGTTACGAGATACACATGGGCCGGAGCGAAAGGCTGGGTGGACAAGCCCTCTTCCGGATAAAGGACGGTGAGGGGGAACATTTGGACGGCACAGTGTCCGAGGACGGTATGGTCATGGGCACTTACCTTCATGGCGTGTTCGACCTGCCAGCCTTTCGAAAACGGTTCCTTTCCAAGGCAGGGCGAGGGGGTGGGACGAAATGCTCCGAAGAGGATTACGAAACGGTGGTGCAACGCAACCTCGACCTCCTGTCCGAGGTCGTCAGAAACAACCTGGACATGGCATGGTTGCACACCCTCCTCGGTCTACCGGAGGCGGGTAGGTGACGCGCAACATCATGTTCCAGGCAGCCACTTCCAGCGCAGGGAAGAGCACGTTGACGGCGCTCTTATGTCGGGAGCTGTCCTTGAAAGGCATCAAGGTGGCGCCGTTCAAAGCGCAGAACCTCTCCTTGAACTCTTTCGTCACCAGTGAAGGGGGCGAGATCGGCATCTCTCAAGCATATCAGGCATGGGCCTGCGGGGTGGAGCCCCGAAACGACATGAACCCCATCCTTCTCAAGCCTAAAGGCAATGGGATGCAGATAGTGTTGGACGGAAGACCTTACCAAGACATCGACCGGCATTCCCATGTGGACCGAGAGGAATTGCTCGCCCACATCCGCGACGCATATCTGAGGTTGTGCGAGGACTTCGATGCGATAGTCATCGAGGGATCGGGTTCGCCGGCGGAGGTCAACCTTCGGGACAAGGACGTGGCGAACATGGCCACGGCGAGGATGCTGAGAGCCCCGGTGGTCCTAATCGGCGACATTGACAAGGGAGGGGTGTTCGCAGGCCTCTATGGGACCTACAATCTGCTGGAGGAAATGGACCGAGGCCTGGTCAAAGGATTCGTCATCAACAAGTTCCGGGGCGAGGAGGGCATCCTGCAAAGCGGCATCCAACGGCTGGAGCTGGAGATGCGGTGCCATTGCCTAGGGGTGCTTCCATACCATCGGTTCCGGGCACCGGCCGAAGATAGT
>JACXTP010000048.1 GCA_016919625.1 Methanomassiliicoccaceae archaeon | reverse complement strand
GGCCCAACATGGATCAGGTCTTCTTGGAGTACACCGGCCGTTCGTTCCGTGATGATGACCAGAAGAGCAAGACCGACATGATGGGGCGTATGGCGCAGGCCCGCATGAACGAGAGGAGGCGCTGAGATGTTGAGACAGACCTATGCTCTGACGGTCCGGGAGCTGAAGCACTGGTACCGAGTCAAGATCCAGATATTCATGACGCTGATCCAGCCTCTGTTCTGGTTGCTGCTCTTCGGGCAGGCGTTCACGCTCCCTGGGACGGGCGGCGAGAACTACTTCTCCTACTTGGCCGTGGGCATGCTCTCCATCGTGACGCTGTTCACCTGCATGTTCTCCGGTATGTCCATAGTCTGGGACCGCCGGTTCGGGTTCCTGAACAAACTGCGCGCCTCACCCATCGAGAGAGGGGTCATACCGACCTCTCGGGTCCTGGCCACGGTGATCCGGGCCTTGATCTCCGCAGCCATAGTGCTGGTCCTCGCCCTGAGCTTCACCTACATCCCAGGGTTGGATGGGCTGACGTTCTACGACGGATTCAACGCCTTGGACCTGTTGGGGATGTTCCTGGTCCTTTTGCTCCTGTCGTTGGGTTTCGCAGCGGCGTTCACAATAATGGCATTGCGCATCAGAAGCCAGGAGGTCTTGTTCGGCCTGATAAATCTGGTCAACCTCCCGCTCCTGTTCGCCTCCAGCGCCCTGTTCCCTATAGAGGGGATGCCTGAATGGCTGCAGGTAATCGCCAAGGCCAACCCGGTCACCTGGAGCACGGACGCGCTCAGGTACTTCGCCTTTAACCTGCCAGGCATATTCTCGTTAGGAACCAACCTGGCATTGCTGGTCGGCTTCGCCATCGGATTGGTGGCACTGGGGGCTTTGCTGGCAAGGAAGGTGCTCACCGAGTGAGCATTGGCCAAACGATTTCCCTCGTTCTTTTTATTATAAGTCAAGCGAACTTCCACTGGGCGAACTTGTCGTCCTTCTTGCGGCGTTTCTTAGGCAAGGGCTCGATGACCCCTTCTTGCAAGGAAAAGAACGTGTAACGTACCGGGACTCGCTTCTCCGGACCGGTCCAATAGGGGCACTTGACGCAGCGGAAGCCGAGCTTTACCTCCTCGCCGTCCAAGGTCTGGTTCTGCAGCTCCTTGGTGGCCGAGCCGCAGACCGGGCATCTCCCGCCATCGCTGCGCTTTTCTGTTACGCGATAATGGATATGGATGCGCACCAGGTTCTTGTGGATGGCCATGCGGCGCACCCGCTCCTCGCTCACCGAGTAACCCTCGTCCTTCTTCTTCAGGACGGCAAGGACCAGCTCCGTGAATCGCCTCTGCGAGACGACGTTGCGCTTGTCGCGGATGACCTCGGAGATGGTCTGGGAGAGCAGTTTGGCGGGAGGGATGCGATAGGGCATCAGGTCGCCCTCATCGACGTATATATTAAAAAAGACGGTGAGAACGTCGCATATCCCTTCGGTCACAAGAAAAGCTAATATGCCATTGGCGACCAAGCGTCCTCGATGACGATGAAGCGCAAGAAAGTGATCATAATGGGGGCGGCAGGTCGCGACTTCCACAACTTCAACATGTACTTCCGGGACAACGAGGCTTATGAGGTGGTCGCCTTCACCGCGGCCCAAATCCCGAACATCGACGACAGAAGGTATCCGGCCGAGCTCGCTGGTAAGCTGTATCCGAAGGGCATACCCATCCACCCGGAGGAGGAGCTGTCCCAGCTTATCAAGCGGAACAAGGTAGAGCAGGTGGTTTTCGCCTACAGCGACATATCCCATGTCGACCTTATGCACAAAGGGTCTCTGGTGTTAGCGAGCCGAGCCGATTTCCGTTTGATGGGGAATCATACCTTATACCTGGAATCGAAGGTGCCGGTCATCAGCGTCTGCGCCGTGCGCACTGGCTCGGGGAAGAGCCCGACCACGCGCAAGATCTGTGCCATCTTGAAGGAGCGCGACCGCTGCGTGGTGGCGATACGCCACCCTATGCCCTACGGCGACCTGGTCAAGCAGCGGGTGCAGAGATTCGCCACCTACGATGATCTAGACAAGCACGATTGCACCATCGAGGAGAGGGAGGAGTATGAGCCGCTCATCGACAAGGGAATCATTGTGTACGCCGGTGTGGACTACGAAGCGATTTTGCGACAGGCGGAGAAGGAGGCGGACGTCATTGTTTGGGACGGAGGCAACAACGATCTGCCCTTCATACACAGCAACCTGCATATCGTCATCGCCGACCCTATGCGCGCCGGTCACGAATCGCGCTACCACCCGGGTGAGGCTAACGTGCGCATGGCCGATGTCATAATCATAAACAAAGCGCACACCGCCGACCGCAAGGACATATTGTCGGTCCGAGAGAACGTACGTGGAATGAACCCGAGGGCATTGGTCATCGAGGCCGCGTCCCCCATCTCGGTGGAGAGGCCAGAGATGATAAGGGGGAAGCGCGTCCTAGTGGTGGAGGACGGTCCGACCGTAACTCATGGCGGTATGGCCTATGGCGCAGGCATGATCGGCGCCGAGGACAATGGTGGGATAATAATCGACCCGCGTCCCTTCGCGTTAGGGTCGATCGCGGAGACTTATGCGCATTATCCCCACCTAAGGGAAGTGCTGCCGGCCATGGGCTATGGAGAGGAGCAGGTGAGGGAGCTGGAAGAGACCATCAACGGGGCAGATTGCGACGTGGTGGTTTCTGGGACACCGGTGGACCTGCGCCGCGTCATCAAGGTCAACAAGCCCATCGTAAGGGTGCGTTATGAGATATCCGAGATCGGGCATCCTGACCTGAGGGAGATAATCGAGGAGAGGATAGGAATATTGCTGGCTCAGTGCGAGGGCGACCACTGCGGAATACGTTGATCCTATACGTCCTTTCCATCTTCGTCAAAAGTTTGATGTATCTCGGGCATGATGGCCGCCCCACTGCGGGGGTAGTCAAGCCTGGCCAACGGCGCGGGACTTAAGATCCCGTCCTTAGTGGTTCGTGGGTTCAAATCCCTCCCCCCGCACCTTCACGCAT
>JACXTP010000047.1 GCA_016919625.1 Methanomassiliicoccaceae archaeon | reverse complement strand
CGCCTTGACGACGAAACAACTGGTTCAGTCGGGGGCAGGAACACAGCGTCCGGCGCCTGTGCTTCCACCGGCTCATCCATGTCCGGTTCCTCCATGCGGGGCGGGGCCACGGTCATCGGCTCCGGCCCGTACTGAGGCCTGGCCGGCGCCGTGGTTCGACGCAGCTTGGGTCGGGCCGTTTTCTTCTTGGACTTGGGCGCAGCCTCCAGTGAGCCGATCGAGCGCAAAGTGTTCATGGCCGCCTTGAGGCGTCTGGCCTTGTAGATGCCTAGGTCGAACGTCTCCATCAGCGCGATGACCGAGCGCCGGTCGTCGGGTAGGTCGACGGCACGGCGCAACATGACCTGGACCTCCTCGTCGGGCATCTCCCGGGACAGGTCCAACCCGTTCACGGTCTCGATGTAGGTGTAGACCCTCTTCGCAGTGACCAGGTCATAGCCGGGCAGGGAGGCCCGAACATCGGCCAGCTTCAGGCCGTATGCCGTCACCGATGGATTGCGATAGGCGTTCAGCAGGACGGTGTGGGATGCTTCCTCGTACATCTCCATCTCCGCATCGGTCAACTGGGTCACGTCCATGACCTCCTTCTGCTCGATGTAGGCGCTCACCTCGTCAAGCATCTCGTAAGGGACCTGGCAGGATCGGAAGGCCTCCTCCTTATTGAGGCGTCGACCTTGGCGGGACTCCATGTCCAGCACCCTTGATGCATGCTCGGACACCTCCACCTGGTGCAGCTCCCGCTCCGCCTGGTTGATGCCCTCCTGGGCGGATTGCATGGCCGGGTCCAGCTCCAAGGCCTTCTGCAGAGCGCGCATGGCGTTGGCGTAGGAGCCCTGCCGCAGCAGCACCAGGCCTTTGCCGTTCCAGGCGATGGCGTCGTTCGGGTCCAAGGCCAGGGCGCCATCGTAGCTCTTGAGCACCTCCTCGTCCTTCCCTAACTTCTCAGCTATGGCGGCCCGTTCCATCCATACCCGCTTCACGCCCGCGTCCAAGGCGGACGCCCGGTCGATGGCGGAGAAAGCGTTTTCCAAAAGGCCTTGTGATTCATCGATGAGCGCCAAGCGCTCCCAGACCACCTGGTCCGACGGGCTGACCACGGTGGCGCGACTGTATGCCTCCCGCGCCTCCTCGTAGCGTCCCATGTTCTCCAGGGCGCGTCCTTTCATGCGCAGTACCGTTCCATCTTCCACGCCCAGATCAATGGCGCGGTTGAACGATTGCACCGCTCGGTTATTGTCCCCCAGCTTGAGCTGCGCTGATCCCTTGAACTTCCAGGCCTCCGCATTGTTGCGGTCCAGTGCGGTAGCATGATCGAAGGCCTCGATGGCCTGTTCCAATCGGTCCAACGATGCAAGGGCACGGCCCCGGTCCATGTGGAAGCGGGCGTTGGCCGGGTTGGCCGAGACGCATCGGTTGAATGCCTGGAGGGCTTCTTCGTAGCGACGCAGGAACAGCAGCGCCCGCCCCTTGTTGTCCAGTATGCTCATGTCAGTGTCATCGAGGCGCCAGGCCTCTTCGAAGCTGGCTAGTGCCTCCTGGTAACGGCCCATGGCGGTCTGCAGCACGCCCAGCCGCACCAATGTGCCCTTGTCATCCGGGTCCAAGCGCATGGCCCGCTGCAGCGTCTCCACCGCTGGCCCCAACTGACCCAGGCGCTCCAATTCGCTGACCTTGTCCAGCATGGCCGCTTTGTTGCCCGGGTCCAATGCCAGTATCTCATCGCAGGTGCGGATGATCTCCTCCGGGTCGTCCAAGGCGATCACGGTGAGCCGCTTCAGGTCCCAGGCGTGGATGTCGTTTGGCTCGATGGCCAGGGCCTTGTTGTAGTTGGCCAATGCCTTCTTGTAGTTGCCCATGCGGTGGTAGGCGATGCCCAGGTCCATGTGCGCCTCCACGTTCTTTGGGTCCAGGTGGACGATCTTCTCGCTGACCTTGATCGACTCCTCCACCCGGTTGAGCTCTAACAGGGATCGCTTCTTCGCCGCCAGGACATCGACGTCGCGGTGCGACATCTCCAGCGCACGGTCGAACGCGTGCACGGCCTCCTCATGGCGGTCCATCTTCGCCAAGACCATGCCCCGGCGCACCATGGTGAAACGGGATCGTTTGTCCAGGTTCAGAGCGTAATCGTAACAGGCCAGGGCGTCCCCGTATCGGTCCAGCCATTCCAGGCTGATACCTTTGCTGATCCAGATGTTCTTGTCCCGGGCGTCCAGCTCCAGGGCTCGGTCGTAGGCCGCCACTGCCTCCTCATAGCGTTTGTCCGCTTCCAGCGCCAAGCCAAGGGAGTATACGACGTCCTTGTCCTCGGAGGAAAGCTGAGTGGCGTTCCTGAAGGCCTCCACCGCCCCATCATACCGTTTCATGGCGAAGAGACAGTCGCCCTGTACCCGCCAGAACACCACGTCATCAGGGTAGAGCTCGGCGCCTTCCTCGGCCATCTGGAAGGCCTCATCGAACATCTCCAAGGAGAACATGGTCACGCTGGCGTCCCGCAGCACCACCTGGTCCTCGGGATGAAGGCGCAGGACCCGTTTGTAGAACTCCACCGAGTTCGCCCCCTTGCCCATCCTATCCAGGGCCACGCCCTTGTCCAGCAGGGCGGCGGCGTTGACCGGTTGCAAGGTCAGGATGCGATCGCAGACCTCGATGACCTTCTTGTCCTTGCCCATGTGCTTATAGCATTCCTTGATGTCTATGAGGATCTCCAGGCGGTCATGCTCGATGCGGTCCGCCCTCTCCAAGTGATGTAACGCGTCATGATAACGACCGGATGCCATGTTGCTCTTGGCCTGGGCCAGATAAAGCTCCACCTTATTTCCTGCGCCGTACCGTGCTTCCGACTCCGGGCTCCGTTCCTCCTCCACCTCGATCTCCACCACTGGTGCGATCGGGGCGGGCGGGGCGGCCTGTGCCATCTGCTTGATCTCCGCCAACCTCTGGTGCAGCGAGTCCACCTCGGGACCGTGGCCCATGGCCTCCAGCACCTTGGCCTTGCCGTCCATGGCATCCTTGTTGTTGGGGTCGATGGTGAGAGCCCGGTCATAGGCCATGTTGCTCTCCTCGTAACGGTTCGCCACCAACAACAAGCTGGCCACCTCGTTCCAGGCGATGACGTCGGAAGGGTCGGCGCGAAGCAGGTCCTTGTAATAGCGTAGCGCCTCTGAGACGTTGCCTTGGTGCGCCACGTGACGCGCTCGGGCGGTCAGGGCCACCTTGTTCCTAGGGTCGATGGCCAGGACCATGTCATAGGCCTGTTGCGCCTTGGGGATGTCGTTGACCTTAATGGAAGCCTCGGCACGTAGCAATAAGGCGGTGGTGTCGGAGGGGTCCAGGGCGAGGGACCGGTCCAGTTCCTTGATGGCCTCATTGGGCTTGCCCAGCCTGAGCAATAGTTCCGCCTTCCGTCGCATCCATCCGGTCTTCTCCGCGTCCTTGGATATGATCAGGTCGTAAAGTTTGAGATCGAGGGGGTCCACCGAGACGGCCTTCTTGTAGCTGTCCAAAGCCACCGCCTCGTCGTTCTCCCTTTCCGCCACAACGGCACGCAGCATCCATAGCTGCTTCTTGTCCGGGTTGGTGAGCAGGAGGTTGTTGAGCATCGACATGGCCTCAGAGCCATGGCCCACCATGGTGAGTATCCTGGCCCTGGTCATGTTCGCGTCAAGGTCGTCCGGGTTGATCTGGACCGCCCGGTTCGCTGCCTGCAGCGCCTCCTCGTTCATGTTGCAATGGAGCATGTCCTCTGCCAAACGAACGTAGGCGTCGGACAACTCGTCGGCGTTGGCCTCCGAGACCGGACATCCTGCCAAGCTCTCGTTAGCTCGGCGGATCTCACCTTTGGCGCGTTCCAGCTCGTTCTTTAGTATCATCTGCTCGGCGTCATCGATGCAACGCTGAGCTTTCTTAATGGACCTAGTATCGGCATCCCTAGAGAGAATTAACCCCATCCCCTCACCTGACGATGGGAGAATAGCCATGATGCACTAAATACCTTTTTATTGATTGGAGACGAATTTAAAACCTGTCTGACCGAAAGTCGTTTAATGTCTGACACAGATTTATTACTGTCCAGCCTAGAAAAAGAAATACATATTCTCATTGCTGGCTATACAATTTTTTACGGTATGACAAATTATAAATATGATTGTTCGCTATTACTTAATTCGTCTGACATAAGTCGGACAATAGGATGGGATGCAAGCGAGGAACGGCATATGCCGGGACCGAGACCACATACCCTCTCCTTTGAACAAGATCGTCGCAGCCAAATCACGATCTTAGACAAGGGCGATAAGTACTCCTCCCCAAATGAGGCGTCAAGGCGATGACCTCAAGTGATTACTAAATGCGGTCCGGTCCTAACATGTGTCTTTGAAGAGGGAAAGATGGGTTCCCTCTTCAACCTCCAATTTTTCCCATCATTCTGACCACACATTTACTGGGGCTTCCCATCGCCAGACCTCAAAATAAGGTTTTAATATCAATTTCCCATTAGGAGCGACACCTGCAGGTGTAATCTAGCGGTCAGGATTTTAGCCTTCCATTTCCTTAGATGGAAGGGGCAAGCTAATTACTCGGGTTCGAATCCCGACACCTGCACTCACTTTTCAAAAAAATGGGGGGCGGCGGAAGGTCCGGGTAGACCTCCCGCCTATGGGATGGATACAATTCATTTGAGCGCGCCGACCGTCCCTCCTCGTTCAGATTATAGGACTGGTCCGGCGTTTTGTGCGTTGGGGCGCACTTGCATTTCACAGATTCGCGTTATTGTTTATAAACCGGACCGGGGGAGGGGAGCGAATCTGACAGTTGTTAAAAATAACATCCAGTTCGATTTCGTTACTGCCGAAACTGCTCATCCTTTGCGATAATGGCGCACCCTGACTGCCTCGCCCCGGTCGGAGTCAGGCATCTCGCAACCGGGCATCATGGCCACGCCCACACCCTGTACCACACCGTTGCGGACTATGGCCACCTCGTCCCCGATGCGGATGCCCGGGTCAGCTGCCTGCACACCCACCGCAAACAGGTTAGTCTGTAGCTGGAAGTCCTTGATCTCCACCGCGCCCAGGCCATACCCTAGGAGCCGTTCCGCCCCTTCGAGGGTCAATGAGATCATGCCCCGCTCCGGCGTGAGCATGCCCATCTGGACCTTGCCCTGGGATATCCGAGAGTAGGGATAGCTGCCGGTGATGGTCGCCCCTTCGGCCATAACCTCCGCTCCTGCACCGAACTGGAAACGGGCCACCGCCGCCATGGTCTTGGCGCGATCCTCTCCCTTGGGCAGGCGTTCGTACTTAGAACATTCCTCGGCCAGGACGTCTCTCAATCGGTCCAAGGATTCGAACGACGTAGGACCGCTTACAGTGGTGTCCTCGCACTGTACCACCTCCTTCACGATATCCGTCTCCACGCCCAGGTGACACAGTATCTTGTCATAGCCCTGAGACGCGATCATGCTGACCATGGACTGTACCATGGCCACCTCTTCCCGGTCCCAATGGCCCGTGACCGGGATGTCATATTGGGCGGCGGGATAGAACAGCTCGATCTCGCGTGGGACTATACCTAATGGCGATGTGACAATGACCTCATGCACCATGTCGAAGTTGCTCACAGACATGATGGTGTTACGGAAGGCCATGTGGCTCTTGGAGATGTGGTACGGCTTCTTGGCCGAGCAGGGAAGCAGGAGAAGGATCTTCTTGTGCGCCGGCTTCTGATATCGCTCCATGACCCGACGACGGAACCGCCACACATCAGGCCTGAATAGGGAGGCTTTGGAGTTGGCATGGAAGCTCGGCCCAACCACAGGGTAGTATCTCTCCTGGAAATCGTAATGCTCCTCGTCGAACAAGCGCAGCGCGGCCACCATCCAGGGCGAGGAATGGACGCGCATCTCCACCAGCTCCCTGAGGCTCTCCTCCCGGATGTGGTGTCGGACCAGTTCCAGCTCCCTCCAGGCATTTTCCCTGCTGAGGCGCAAGGTCCTTTCCACCGTTGGCTCTGTGAGCAACCAGCGGGCCTTCTTCACATCCAAGGATCCATCTGCGGTGCATACCCTCCATTTATGTGCCAGGTAGCCTAGCAAGGCATCGTCGCACAGGTCCACTCCCATGTATGCCATCAGTGCCAGGTTGCTGACGTCCATCATGCCTGGGGCATAGATCAAGGTGCGATGCCCGACCGCCTCACGGAGAGCGACGATGGCATGCGCGAACTGCCTTGCGTCCCGGCGCATCTCGAAGGCGTTGCCCATGATGGCCACGGGTGCGGGGGCGGTCCCCCATTGCTCCTGGTAACGGCTCGGGTCGCCTCGCAGGACGGTGCAACCTTTGCCTATGGTCGGAACTATTCCAGAATTGCCTTTTGAATGATATAATGGAGGAAAAATATCGGAAGGGACCTCGAAGAGCAGTTGATTGGTAGGGTGAGAAATGACCTGATCGACCGTATCGCTTGGGACCAACTTAAGGTCCCACTCGGATATTTCTTGGGCCTGGCCGGTACAGGCAATGATGCTGGGCACGATAGTCTTGTTCTCTCCGGTCTGCCATTTCACCAAACGAGCCGGACCTGCCCTACCGATGACCTCGATCACGGGCGCTGATTGGACTCGCTGGTTTAAACCTTTCCCGAACGGCAAGGGGGATAGGTAAAGAAAAACGATGGATAGACCTTGAGGAATGAAGGAAAAATAAAAAGGTAAAGAAGGGGGTGGCCCCCCGGTTTTCAAAGGTTGTTCAGGAAGTCCGCTTCGTTCTTGGCTGGGGTGTATTGGACCATCTTGTAGTGTTTGAGGACGTTCACTATTGCGTCGCTCATCAGGCCATGGAACGGTCCATGACCAGTGATAGCCGATGGGATGTACACCTGTGCCTTGCTGTAGAACACACCCTTATACTGTTCGGTCAGGAGCAACGCGAGCGTCTGGGCCTCAGCCTTCTTTTGCATGCTGGAGCTGTCTGGTATGTTCAAGGTCGCCCAAGCTTTCTGCAACAGTTGCTTCTGGGTCATCCCGCTCGAGAACTTGAGGAACTCGAAGTTGTAGCCCATGCCAACATAGTACTTGCTGTAGATCGCCCGGAGACATCTCTCCAGAGTCGCGGCAGAAACCTGGGGTTTGCCATATATGTAGTACAGGTTCTTGCCTACGTTCGTCTTCCAGAACCCGATGGTAAGTCCAGATGGACCGCTCCCCCTGGCGTTGAAGAAATTCTGGTCCTTGATATGCTGACCGGAGGTCGTGAAGATGATCGGGTCGATGCTACCGTCCTTGGGGTTGGTCGCTTCCCAGTCGCACATCATTACTTCCTTGACCATGTAGGTCTGGTAGGGGTCCAAGCCGCAGAAGCAGTAGAGCCCGCACACATCGGTCACTTTCTCGGTTTGGTAGACCCATTGACCGTTCTTCCACATGAACAGCTGTATCGTCCAACCGGACAATGGGACGTCTAGGCAATTATCGTAGACGCCATCGTAGTCCTTGTCCCAATACTTGTGGCCGCAGATACATCCAAGCTGTGCGTTCAGGAAGTCAAGCCCAATGACCTTTCCTCCGGAGGTCTTGATCTTCACGTTCTCGTGAACGGTTATGACCCCGACCCATCCTGATACAGGGTTCTCCTCCTCGACCTTGTAGGTCTGGTAGGGATCGAGACCAGTGAAGCAATACTTTCCGGTCGGGTCGGTATCAACACACGAGATGAGCTTCCAATCACCATTGTTCTTCACGTAGAGATTGATTGTCCAGCCAGAGACACCGATGTCTGGTGAGCTTACAGATTTGCTTAGATCTATGTCCTCCCACTTCTTGCCACAGATGTCTCCCAGCCTAGCGTTGAGGAAGTCGTTGCCGCCTGCCTTACCGCCCGAGCTGGTGATCTTGATGTACTCGATGGAGGTCGGGGATGCGTG
>JACXTP010000046.1 GCA_016919625.1 Methanomassiliicoccaceae archaeon | reverse complement strand
CTGCGAGGTCCCACCTTCGGTCACGACCAAGCTGGAGAACATCAAGGCCTGCGTGGACACGGTCAAGAAGTACGGCCAGGTCCAGTGCGGTTAAATCCCTTAAGGGGCGCAAGCCCCTCACAACATCTTTTTATGCTATTGCACAACGTTTTTATCATATCCGTCCTGTTCACTCAAAGGTCGAGTGATCGTCAATGAAGATTGCACAGATAGCTGGGTTCCTGGGCGCGGGCAAGACCACGTTCCTTATCGAACTGGCCAAGGAATTGGTCAATCGAGGCAATCGAATCGCCATAGTGGTGAACGATGTGGGAGATATCAATGTGGATGCCAAGTTCATCGAGTCCTATGGTCTGAAGGCCAAGGAGATCTCGGGAGGGTGCATCTGCTGTCAGATCGCGGGCAGTTTCGCCTCGACCGTCGCCACCCTGTACAATACGTTCAAACCGGACATAATCATCGTAGAGCCATCCGGGGTCGCCATCCCTTGGGGGTTGAAGAGGGCGGCCGAGTACTCCGAGGAGGAGATGCCAGCCAAGATCGAGCACGCTCCCGTGGTCACCTTGGTCGATTCCGTTCGGATCGAGGAACTGCTCCATTCAGTTAGGCGCCTGGTCGAGACCCAGATCAGGGAGGCGGATGTGGTTTTGATAAACAAAGTGGACGCATCCACCCCGGAAAAGATCAAGCTGTCCGAGGAATTCGTGAGGCAGGTCAACCCAAGGGCCAGGATAATGTATGGTTCTGGGAAGCAGGGGCAGGGTGTGAAGGAGATCGCCACGGCGATCGAGAAGGAAATCTCGCCCCGTTACGATGAGGCGATGGAAGAGGAGATCCTTCGAAAGGAATATGTGGAGAGGGACAAGGCATGAAGGAAATGGACGAAAAGCTTCACATCGACATGCACCGCATGGTCGACGAGCTTGGCAAATTCTCAATCCACATGACAATCCATCCTGCCGAGCCCTTGGGCCGGGCGGAGGCAGAGAGATTCGTCAAAGAGCTGTTGACCGACATAACCAAGGAGTGCATGCATGACGGAGCGGACCTGGTCGGCCATGTTAAGGCGTTCCTCATATCTGAACACGGCACCACCATCGGCGCATCGTTGGTCCATCTGGAAATTCCGATGACGATAAACAATGGCTTCGATGAGAGAGGTCTTACGGTTGGGGACATGACCGTGCACGTCATCGTCCATGGCATATGGGACCCTGATGTGATGCACGCTTCCATGGAGACGATCGAACGAATCATGCCTGCCTATCGGATAAAATACGAAGTCCTGCAAGACTATTATGAAAAGGAAAAGGGAGAAGCCCATCACAAGTAGGGATGAACATGGACCAGATGGATCACTATTATCGCAACATGCGCTCAGCAGGTTTCTCAAGAAACACAGTGGACTCGACCCGAAAACACAAGTGTCCCAACTGTAGCTTCGAGTTCGCCTTGGTCTATGGGAGAACGACCGCGTGCCGTGGCTGTGCAGAGGTGGTCAAGAACTGCCCTAAGATACGTTGTCCAAAATGTGACCACGAATGGTATCTTCGGGAGGTGGGCCACATAGCGGACAAGCATCGGGAGCACCAGGTCGCTGACCACATATCCGATATCATCACCGATTATTACGACTCCCAAGGATGGAAGAAGAACCGATAGGGAATGGTCCGTCCTTAATCCAGGGCATTCTCCATCAACCTAACGAAAGCCTCGATCTCTTCCTGCTTGATGTCCGGGAAATCCCATTGGCTGGTGAACTGACAAGGAGAGAGTTTCCTCTCCGTCGCGTCGTCCAGGACCACCGAGCGCTCCGCCTTCATCCCCGCTTTTTCCAGGATGCGGTCGCAGCAATTGTTGCGGCAACCGTTCACGGCTATCATGTGGGCGGGGTCGATGCCGCTCATCGATATAAGCATCGGCGTCGTGCCCACTGTGCAGGCGGAGAACTGGATGATACGGTTGAGGTTCCTCGGTGAGAAGATCTCTATCGCCCGTTCGATCATGAGCCCCCTCTCCCCATTGGCGCCGCAGACTATCACCCCTTTTCGCATTTCGCCCTCACCTCCCGCACTGACTTTAAAATGTTCGCCGCCTCCATGTCCACCGCCGATTGGGTGACCTGGATGTGCTTGTTGAGCATCACGGACTTGGCCGCCTTCACCCCGAACTGGTTCAAGGTCTGCAGGGCGCAGAAGCCCTCGCATCCGTCCACCACCAGGACGCAGCGGTCCTTGAGCGCCTTCATGTCCTCCACCGCCTTGGGCAGCCCGGCCAACGCTGGCGCGACAGTGACCATGCGCACCTTCTCCTCCTTGGCCACCTGACGCACCGCTTTCCTCAGCACCCTCGCCCCCGGGCTGTAGCCCGAACAGATCACAATGTCCACTTCCTCGCTCATAACTTTCCCTCGAAGAACAGGCGCGGCTTCCCGATGGCCGTGACGTTCACCCTCGCTTCCAACAATATGCCCTCCCCCCAGCTCTTGCCCAGGTGGCCCATGCGGTTCTCCTTCTCAACCAGCAGCTGGACGTCGTCAGCCCCGGCGGCAAGCGCCATCTCGTGGGCGGTGGCCCGGCCCCATTCCTCGGCATATCGGACCGCCTCGGTGAGGGTGGCGAACTCCCTCTTCTCGGTCGGGGAGTGCAATGTGCAGGGAGGGTTGTCCAGCGCGGACATGCCTGGCTTCGGCCTGATCAGCACCTCAACCGTCTCCATGATGCTGCCCGTGATCGCGCCCACGGCGTTCCCCACCTCGGAATGCTCCGGCAGCAGCAAGTGGGTGTCGAACCGCTCCGCCACCGCTGGCAGGTAGGCCCCCACCGGCGCCCCGATGCCTATGATCTTCTTGTTCAGCCTCAACCTGACGCCATAGTCAACGCCTGGCCTATGGGTGATGAACTTGTCGAACAGGTCGTTGCACATGTCATCGAAGCTGGTGTTGCCCGTCTCCTCATAGGCCAGCTTCTTGAGCAGTTCGTGCGATATCTTGTAAATCACCGCCCGGCGCACGTCCTTGCAGAACTGCTCCGGGGTCATCTCCATGATATCTGATTGTATGGCCACGGCTATGCTCGAGGCCTCTTCGTCGTACTCGATGTAAGAGCCGTCGGCGTGCAGGATGTCGGTGGGGGTGAGGCCGATGCGCAACACCACCCCCAGCTCCTCCAGGCGTCTGACGTTGAAGGAAAAGGGATGAACGCCGGTCATCTCCGAGACCTCGTAGACGGAACGGGGCTCGTCCTTGATGTTGTCCACGAACGCCTGCTCCTCCCTGGAGAAAGAGAGCCCGGTGACGCCCTTGTTGAAGATGAAGAACTCCGTGCTCTGGACTATGTTCTCCACCGCTATGTGGCCGGCCTGGGGTCTCGGCTTGGCGGTGGAAGCCTGCTTGAGCTTGGGCTTGATGACGTCGTACTTGGTGGAGGCAATGCACAGCGGCACCACGCGCAACGGGTTGAGGATGATCTTGCCATTGGTCACCACGATACGGCTGTCCCCGCCGCATCCGGAGGTGGATATGTCCGCCGCCTTCACCCTGGTCCTCCAGCCGCCTATCATGGCGCCTTCTGGGTCGAGGCGGGGTTTGCCCCCCCTCAAGATGCCGATGTCGGTGGTGGTCCCTCCCACGTCGATCACCACCGCATCCTCCTCCCGGGTGAGGTACTTGGCCCCGATCAGGCTGGCCGCCGGACCGGACAGGATGGTCTCCACCGGTCTTTCCTTGGCCATCATATCGCCCATGAGCGATCCGTCGCCCTTGACTATCATCAGAGGGGCGACGATATCATGCTCTGCCATTACTTTCTTCACAGAGAGCACCAGGTCGGCTATGATGGGAATGAGCTTGGCGTTCAGCACCGCCGTGAGCGTCCTTTCGTAAAACCCTAGTTTGGTCGAGAGCTCATGGCCGCAGACCACCGGGTTTTGGCAGAGCTCTTGCACCATCAGCTTCAACCTGATCTCGTGCTCTGGGTTGCGAACGCTCAGATAGCTGCTGATAGCATAGGCGTCGACCTTGCCCATGGTCCTCTGCACGAAATCCCTGGCTTTGTCCATCTCGAGCTTGGCCAGCTCCTCGCCGACCAGGTTGTGCCCGCCCTTGAGCTCTATGGCCTCCTCGATGGGCACCATCTGTTTGTACTCGCTACCGATGAGCATGAGCCCGACCCGGCAGCCCTTGCCCTCCACCACCGAATTGGTGGCCAGGGTGGACGAGACGGAAACGAGGCGGATGTCCTTGGCACGGATCCCCTTGACCCTATCGATCGAGTTCGATATCCCTTCGGAGAGGTCGTGGCGAGTGGTGAGCGACTTCGCCTTGGCCAGGACCTTGCCCTTTTCTAAGTCGATGATCGCCGCGTCAGTGTACGTTCCGCCTGTGTCGATGCCCAGTCCCAAATGCAATTGATCACCTTTCAAGTAAACATGTTCAAGGGGTTTGCCATCATCAATCAAGCAGCCCTTATTAAATCGCATCGCCAGAACGGAGAAAGGGTTTTGAACGTAATATGATGGTCTCTATCTTGCCAGTGGTCCATGGTCATGGGCTTTTTCATGCTCAATACAAAGCCCCCACCGCATCGCCCCGCACGGTCTTCCGATATGACGCGCTCTGCGCCATCAGTTCGCTCATGTTGGATGGCGTGACGTGCCTTGCCTCCGGGAATTGCCCCGGGAACACCCGCCTCGCCTCCTTGAGCAAATATTCGTGCACCAGCCCGGACCGCTTCAACCTTTCGAAGGACCAGTCATCCGCCAGGTCCAGCACCGCGTCCTTTCCGGTTCGGTAGAACGCCTCGGCCAGGATGGAGGTGATGATGGTATGGGGCGACATGACCGCCAGGTCCGACTCGCGCACGGCGTTGCTGTTGCCATTGAAGGCCACGGCCAGTCCGCCTCCCTTGCGCACGATCCCCAGCGCCCTGGTGTCATTGCTGTCGTCGCCGACGTACATGCAGTCCTCCAGCGCCACGCCGATCTTCTTGCACACCTCGACCACCGCGGCGGCCTTCTCCGAGTCTCCTACTGGCACGGTCTCCATGATGAGGTGGTAGCTGTCAAGGTCGGTCATCTCGTTCCAGAATACCTGGTCCAGACGCTGAACGCTCTTCCGATCGTCGGGACGGAGGTCCTTGATGGTGCGGGTGCTGAAAGGCATATCGATGAGGGGCATGGCAGCGATCTCGTGGGCCAGGTCTCGCAGGGTATGCGCCTCCCAGTCATCCATCTTCACGCCGTCCAGGCTGCATTTGGTGCAATAGGAGTTCTCGAATGGGAACCCGATATGGTCGCACACCGCTCCGATATAGTGCTCATAAGAAGAGGAGACGATGAAAGGGGACGTTATCTCCTGCACATAGCGCATGGTCTTGTCCCCACCGGGGATCATCATGATGGCGTGACGGTAGAACTCGACCATGGCCATGTCCGTCACACCGAAGGCCTTGAGGAAGGGCAGGACCAATTTCATGGAGTCCCCCGCCTTATAGCCTTCCTTGCGCACCACTTCCGCCAGTACAGAATCGTAACGGGAGAGGACCTTGAAGAACCGCTCGCCGTTGGGTATGAACTTGGAGCACAGCTCGACAGTGCTGGCGTTCTTGGTGATAGGCCCCTCGCAATCGCTGATGAAGACCTTGCCCTCGTAGGGCATCATATCGTCCAGTCCGTCGAACTCCAATCCCTCACCTCTCCTTCCCTGTCCTCTGAGGACCGCCATAGGGAGGTCCAAAGGCCTCTGTCGGCGGGGAACGTCTCTCCTGCCTCATAAAGGTGGTTCCCATCTATCTTTATCTTGCCTTCCTACCTCGGGCCTGGGGGTTGTCGTCCTTTCCCATGGACCGGCCAAAACGGACCAACAGGTCCTTGTCCGGGTATGCTTCCCGACCTATGCCTCCGATGCTCCTCGAGGCCACCAAGGAGGCGAAGTCCCCACACCGGCGCAAGCCCCACCCCTTCAAAAGTCCGGCAATGAAGCCAGCGGCATAAACGTCCCCAGCTCCGGTCTTGTCCACCACCTTCACGGGAACCGGTTCGATCGGGAACACACCCTCTTCAGTGATGACCGAGGACCCCTCCGCCCCTGATTTGCACACCACCACGTCCGGTCCGAGGCCAAGGAGGCGCTCCCCTCCTTCCCTGGCCCCCATTCCGGTCAGCATCTTCACCTCCCTATCGTTCACGAAAAGGACGTCCGTCCTGCGCAGCAGCGGGAGGATCTCGTCCAGCCCCCGCCGGGCATATCGTTCGCCAGGGTCCAGTGAGACTATGACATCCTCGGCCAAGCTATCGACCAGGACCACCTGTTGTTCCAATGCCGCACCGGAGGCGAATGAGGACATATGCACCACCTTGCAGCGGTTGGCCAATGCCACATCATCCTCGGTCAAACGGATCCGGTCGTTTGCGTTGGGAAGCACCAGCAAGGCGCGCTCTCCGTCCTTGAGCAGGGACAGGCATTGCCCGCTGCGCCCCATCCTTCTCACATGGCTGATGTCCACGTTGACCATGCCGCTGAGCAGGAAATCGCCTTCCTCGTCCTTGCCCACATTGCCCAGGAAAGCTGTGGAGAACCCCATCCTAGATAGGGCGTTTATGCAGTTCGCGGCCGATCCTCCCCCGCTCCTACCTAATGGCCTGGCTTTCGCCTGGAGTTCGGCAAGTGCGGCATAGAACCGCCCCTCCTCCCCCATGATCTCCCCCCCGGGAACGAAGCGGAAGCCGCCCCATTCGAGACCCTCCGCCTCGAAAAATAGGTCCACGTTGAGTGCCCCGACGCCTAGGACATCTACCATGCCCAAGGAATCCCAGGGGGCGACATTAATGTTTGTCCCTGGCACGACAAATGAGGCAAATACTCGGCAGGGGATGTTCGGGGCATGGTCGCGAGGGTCGAGGTCCTTCCTGCCGCGGAGTCGGACATGGAGGCCATCAACGCCATCTATAACCACTATGTCCCCACCTCCGATTGCACCATGGAGACGGAGCTCGTGAGCCTGGAGTCACGTCTGGTCTGGTTCTATGAGCACCGGGATAGATATCCGATGCTCGTGGCTCGTTTTGAGGAGGAGGTGGTGGGGTGGGCTTCCCTCTCCAAGCACAGGGCGAGGGCCGCATACAGATTCACAGCTGAGGACGCGGTCTATGTCCGGGAGGACTGTCGAAGTAAGGGGGTCGGTACGGCCCTGCTCACCACCTTGGTCGATGAAGGAAGGGAGCAAGGTCTGCACAGCATCGTGGCGGTAATCAATGCCGAACACACCGCCAGCCTGGGATTGCATCGCAAGGTTGGATTCCAGGATGTCGCCTTGATCAAAGAGGCTGGCTACAAGTTCGGTCGATGGATCGACATCAGGTTCATGCAACTGATGCTTTGAGATTGGAATCTGATTCCAAACGGCATAATATACCGGCGAGGGGCATCCGATATGCGGTGGAGAAATGGGGGAACCATCACCTTCCGATCTTATGTTCGAACAGCGGATCAGCACCTTGAGGAAGAGCATCTCGATCTTGATCGAATGGGTGGTCTTTGGCATCCTCGTGTTGATTTTTTACATTGTGGCCACTAACGCCGCATTGAATAAGGAAGATTTTTGGCTGAACCTCGCATACCAGATTCTAGGGATTGTGGTCTGGTCATTCCTCTTCTTTTTGGCGATATACACCTTCGAAACCGTCCGGGATCTTCGTTACGTCGCTTGGAGCGACTACCGTCTCCACTGTCTCTTGCAGCTCGAAGTCTTTCCTGATGTTCAGGGACCGCTCAATGAGCGGGTTATGAACAAGGTCAAGGAGATCTACCCTAAGATCAGCCGGTTCCCAGCTCACAAAGGCATCAAATATGACGCCAGCGCGACACGGTTGATGAGGGAGCGGTGGGACGCCGTCGTCGACCTAAATGCCATGGAGAAACTGGACACCGCCAAATACGTCCTGGTCAAGATCATGGGATCGGGTGAGGTGGGAGTTGAGGATCTAAAAAAGATCGGACGGTCTGTGCTCAAGCTAAGGTTCTTAAAGCCTATATCCACCGTGGAAGGGGTGTTCATCGTCTCCCCGACTGGATTCAGACCAGAGGCGGTGGACCTGATCGGGAGGGGGAAGATATGGGGTTTCCCACGCCTGGGAACTCGTCTTGTGCTGGTAAACGATAAAGGGTTCAGATTGGAAATGTGAGAGGCGACCCTTGTCCCGAAGGAGCTATGCCCATAGGCCTTGGAGCGACGAACTGCTCGTCCTATTCATCTTGAGCCAGCTCTACCAAATGGACCATAGGGGTGAAGGTCCTTGCACGGTGCACCACATCACTACCCTACCGGGCATGCCATATCAACGGGACGAGCGGGTGAGGCGGCTCGTGGAGATGCTTGAGTCACAGGGCTTGGTGAACAAGGTCGGGGACCATCCGTACGTCCATTACAGCATCAGCGATGCGGGACGCCGTTGGTGGGAGGAGCACCGCTCGGTCCTCTGGTTGTTCCAAGGCATGAGATGATCAGAAAAGATGATGGCCGACCAATTTGGCCTCGTCCCCGACATGACAGCTCAAGGTGTCCATTCCCAAAGCATCGATCCGCTCCTGTACCTCCTTCAACTGGTCCAATGGACTGTTGACATAGACGGTGGCTCCGGTATCGATGCTGAAATGGCAGTTCAGCCCCGCCTTGCGCATCTCCTTGACCTCCAGTATCACCTTGACCGTCTCCGGCCGCCAAAGGAACAATTGGTCGATGCCGGTCATGGTGATGCCGTGCAGGAGCAATGTGTCCAGCTCCGCCATCTCCCCTATTCGGAATATGTCCTTCTCGCGAATGGCCGACTCCATCTTAGGGATGGCCTCAGCCACATATTCGATCCTGGCCTTGAAGAAGGGCGAGCTGGTGACCGCGCTGTGGGCCGCCTCGGTGGACTTATAGGCTGGGACAAGCACGGCCAGTATTCCCATGTCCAGGTCCTTGGAGGAGGCGAGCATGCGGGAGTGGCTGCTGTGATCGTCCTTGCCCTGGTACCAGATGGAGAAGCCACCGGTCACGGACCTCGAGGCTGATCCGGCACCCCGCCTGGCATAGGTCGAGACCTCCTCCAGACCCATATCCAAACCCAGGGCTTTCACCGTAGCCATGGCCAGAGCGGCGAAGCCCGAGGCACTAGCTCCCAGGCCGATGTTGGAAGTGAAGTTGTTCCTGGAGACCATCCTGAAGCCCGAGCGCTCGTTCGCCCTCCTCCTCAGCGGCTCCACCACCTGCATGATGCGCTCCAGCGCCCTGCCCTGTGCCCTCTTCCCATCGAACTCCGCCTGGTCGTACTCGTGGCCGAACTCGATGGTGGTGTGCGTGATCAGTGGGGCGGTGCAGACCGAGATGGAATCGTGGTAGGGCAACCTCAGGCTTTCTTCCTTCAGTCCATGGTACTTGATCAGTCCCTGTATGGGGTAGGCGGTGGCGGAGGCTTTCATCGATCTTCCCTCAGATGTCGAAGACCACGGTGAGCGACGGCTCATCCGCGTCGACGGACATCATATTGTAGGTGATGGCCTTAACTTCTTTCTTGGGGCCATGCCTTTCCAGGTCTATGCGCTCGCCATGGGCCAGACAGCGGAGTTTAAGCCCATCGATGGAAACGTCGAACCGGCCGAACACCAGACGTTCCGTGTCGAGCAGAAAGAGGAACTCTGAGAGGAAGTTCATGAGGAGGGACTCCAGGTCGAACCCCTCCGCCGCAATCTCCCTGACATCGACGGGCTCGATCCGGTCCGCCTCCACCATTTGGTCGAAAAGGGCGTAGGCGGCGTTGGCGAAGCATTCCTCCAGCGACACGCCGGTGGTCCTGATCATGACATCGGCGGTATGCTCCAGGACCTCGTAGCGCATGGGCCTGATTATGCGACCGCAATAATAAGGTGTTCGGGCGGGGTCTAGGAACGGTTCCCTGGGCCCCCATCCGGTATTGGCACTCCCCCAAAGGGCGTCCGCTCATGCCAGGACCTATTCCGCCGCCCGCTCCCAACCCCTATCCATCATGATGTCAGGGCCTGACCCAGGCATCATTGCCTCGCAAACATGACATTGGCCGGCCAAAGATGCACGCTTTGGACGAGACCAGCCGAACCTGTTTACGACGGGAGCACCAGGAGGTCGCTATCGTTAAATCCATCCTCGTTGTTTGCATTCAACCATGAGGCTGCTAATCATCGGATGCGGCGCCATCGGACAGACCTTGGCCAAAGCCATCGAAACCATGGACGAGGTGGACCTCTTCTATATGACGGACAAGAGCGAGGAGAAGGCGCAGCAGGCGGTCAAACAATATCACAAGGCCAAGTACATCGCCAACACCGATGAGAGCATCCGAGCCCACCTCAAGCACCTAGACCTGGTGGTGGAGGCGGCCGGACAGGACGCGGTGGCCCATTACATCCCCTTCATCCTCGGTTTCGGGAAGGACGTCCTGGTCATGAGCGTGGGGGCCTTCGTGGACGACGCGCTGCGGGAGAAGTGCTTCAACCTGGCCAAGAAAAAGGGTGGCCGGCTCTACGTGCCATCCGGCGCGGTCTGCGGCACTGACGGCCTGCACTCCGCCTCGGTGGACAAGATCGATTCGGTGGAGCTCATCAGCACCAAAGGTCCGAAGAGCTTCAAGGAAGTGCCTTACCTCAAAGAAGAAGGCATCGATGTGGACGCCCTCAAGAAACCCACCGTCATCTACGATGGTCCGGCTCGGGATGCCATCCACCATTTCCCCAAGAACATCAATGTGTCCGCGACCATCTCGCTGCTCGGCCTGGGCTTGGACAAGACCATGGTGAAGCTCATCTGCGACCCGTTGTGCGAGTGCAACAGCCATCGTTTGGTGGTCAAGGGCGTATTCGGCGAGATCGTGGCCGAGACGGACAACGTGCCGTTCCCTTCGAACCCGGCCACCAGCTACCTTGCGGCGCTCAGCGCCATCGCCGCCATAAGGCGCATAGCTGGCAACGTGTGGATCGGCATCTGAGCGTAAAATTTCGAAGGTAATTCTATTTAATCGGTAACGCCCTACTCGCTGGCATGGCCCATCCCACCTCCAAGCGCGTGCGCCGAATCTTCGAAGGCTTGGATCAGAAGGTCGACGCCGTTGTGCTCATGAACGATGTGGAACCGAACCTGGACGCCATGTTCCCTTACCTCACCGGGACCACCTCCGGGCTTTTCGAGAGCTGCCTGGTCATCGGTTGGCCCGATGGCAAGGTGGAGCTCATCACGGTCGCCTTGGAAGAGACCAGCGCCCGTTCGTCCTCGGCCGAGGTGAAGGTCTTCAAGAACCGCGCTGACAAGGCGGAGCTGGTCAAGGGCACGCTCGGAAAGGCCAGGACCATCGGCGTGAACGGCCACGGCATCACGCTCAGCAGCATGAACGAGATCAAGCGCATCCTGCCCAAGGTGGAGATGGTGGACATCTATCCGGCGTTGGAGAGGGCGAGGGCCATTAAGGACCCGGTCGAGGTGGAGCGGTTGCGCAATGCATGTCGTATCGCCTCGGAGGTGGCGGATGAGATCCCCTCGTTCGTGAGGTCAGGGATGGCGGAGTACGAGGCGGCCGCGGAGATCAACTACCTCATGCAAAGGAAAGGTGCCTCGTCACCCAATTTCGAGACCAACGCTTCCTTCGGGCCGAACACGGCCGAGCCGCACCACGAGGCCG
>JACXTP010000045.1 GCA_016919625.1 Methanomassiliicoccaceae archaeon | reverse complement strand
CATCTGTGCACATCGCTGTCAACGTGTCGTTGACGATGCTGCACCTCTTGGCATAGGTACCAGAACCGTGGATGAACGGGTTGATGTAGTCATCCGGGTCAGCATAGTCTGGGGCCCATCCAAGGAAGAAGGCCGGTAGGCCCTTTCCCTGCAAGGTGTCCAGATAGACTGGCCAGTCCAATGCCTGGGTGCTAACCTCGATGTTACCATCAATCAGTCCAAGCGGCTGCATCTGTTCCAGACCTTCCTTCAGCAGCTGGCACTCCAAGGACCTCCACTCGTTACCCGCATTGTACATGAGGGTGAGCTTGAAGCCCCTCTCGCCCCAGGTGTCGCCGTCTCCGGTCTCAGCCTGGTTCAGGAAATCAGCTGCCATGGTCAGGTTGAACTCGTAAACCGGGACCGAGGCGTTGTAACCGAACATACCGGCCGGAATGATGCCGTTCGGCTGAACCGCCCCATCTAGGAAGTAGGTGTCTATTGGGGTCTGGTAGTCGAAGGCATGCGCAAATGCACGCCTTACCTTGAAATCAGCGAAGAAATCCGACGGGATAGTGTCCGATCCGGCCGCTGGGTTATTGGCCATGCTGATGTTCTGGTTCAGACCCATGAAGTCCAGGTTGAAGGTCGGTAGGTCCTTGACGATCCTCATGTTGGAGTTCGAAGAAACATCGGTCTCATGGATCCTGGGCACAAATGCACTGTCCGCATCTCCAGCCTGGAGCATCATCAAGCGGGTACCATAGTCGTTGGCCTTCTTGATGATGACATACTGCAATGCCGCCGGGGCCTGCCAGTATGCATCGAAGCGCTGCAATAGGATCTGCTGGTTCCTGACCCACTTCTCCATGGTGAACGGCCCGGTGCCGCAACAGTTCTCGTTCATGAACTGGCTCTGCTCGCCGAGGGTGATACCGCCGTTGTCCTCCACGAACTTCATGGAGACGACGGAACCGACGGTGTAGGCCATGATGTAAATGAACGCTGGGTAGGGCATCGTCAGGTTGAACTGAACGGTGTCGCTGTCAACGGCCCAGATGGCCTTGGAACAGTTGGCCTCAGGGACAGCTGCCAGGTCATAGTAGTCTGGGATCAGCACCTGGCCGAGCATCCAAGCCGGTCCATCCGGATCGTTGATCATCAGGACGCGCTTGATGGAGTAAACCACATCCGCAGAGGTCATTGTCTCTCCGTTGTGGAACTTCACATTGGACCTCAGGTTGAAGGTGTAGGTCAGTCCATCGGCACTGATGCCGCCGTTCTCAGCGGTTGGGACTGCGGTAGCCAGCATCGGGATGAGGGTAGCAGCGCTCGAACCATCGTACCAGACCAGGGTCTCGTAGCAGTTCTGGATAACCTCACCACCAGCGGTCTCGTAGTCGACCGCGGGGTCCAGGTTGTCCGGTTCACCGATCGTGACCAGCGTGAATGTGTCGGGGTTCTTGACCGCTCCGACCTCTCCGCCGACCTTGATGTTGAGGTAGTATCTCTGCTCGATACCAGCAGCGTTCTTGACCTTCAGATAGGCATTGTTGACCGTCTTGTCAGCGGTGAATGTGTGATTCACCGGTGAGCCATAGGCCAATGCCGAGCCATCACCGAAGTTCCAGGTGTAGTTGGTGATGTAGGTGTTGTCGAAAAGCCCATCGCTGTCGTAAGCACCAGATGAGTTGCCGTCAAAGGATACTAGATCCCCAGAGGCGATTATGTCCCCGGATGCCACCGCTAGCGCGTAGGGTGTTGTGTTCTGATCGGGTGAAGCTGGGGGAACTGGGTTGAGGACCTCGATCTCGACAAGTTCGTTGAAGTTGTCGGCCTTCTGACCGTTACCGCTCTTCACCTGCACCCAGACCATGTACATGCCTGGGAATGTGTAGGTGTGGTCAACGGTCTTGGTGGTGGTCGTGGTCTCCAGTCCGTCACCGAACTTCCACAAGTATTCCATGTCCTGTCCGAACACATTGGTATTGTCATCCGCCGTGGCTGTTAAGGTAACAGCCTCTCCAGCGTTCACGACCTCCGTGTTCGTCGATACCGATACGCTCGGTTTAGCATTTGAATCCATCCAATAAAGCGCTCCCAATATGGCGGCAGCGATCAAGATGACGACAACGATAATGACTAGCATCTTGTTCATTCCGCTCTTCTGTTTGGGGGCAGCTTCCGTGGGTGGCTTATCTCCTTGGCCTTCCATTAGCTTTTCCTCCTTTCTCCCCTCCGCAAAACCAGCGGGAAGATTACAATTGGAACATCTTCTTCGCTATAAATACGTTACTAGTTTTCAGAAATAAAAATGTACTATCCAGTATGTAAAAAAGCATTCAAAGACGCTTTGATAGAGGCAAATTTTCAATTTATTCTAGTTATTGCAGGAAATGCATAGTAATTGCTGAGAAAAAGGGTTTATTGTTGACAATAAGCCCAATCATTAGGCATATTGATAATTCTAGGGAATTTCGAAATTCGTTGATGTGTTACGATATAGCAGAGCTTGAGATGTGAGTGGTATTAAGTAATCGAGCGAATCCGTCATTCATCATGGTCAAGACGGGCTCTCAACGCTATTGGTCACCTTCCAGGACCGAACGGTGGCCGACTCCATCATCACGGATCTGATGGAGGGCCACCTCATCGCCTGCGCCAACATCTCCCCGGTGGAATCAAGCTACCGATTGAAGGACCGGGTCGAGCATGCCTTGGAATGGGTCGCGTTGCTCAAGATACAAGACAAGGATTTTCATAAGATGAAGGAGAGAATAATCGAGCTTCATCCTTACGATGTGCCCTGCATCGTGCGTTATGAGATCGCCGATGGGCACCTTCCCTATCTGGAATGGATCAGAGCATCGACAGCTCCACCTCAGGGGGATTGAGGTCGAAGATTATCTTCCGAGCCCAGGCGAGCTTCCTCAATTTGGTGCCCCGGTCCTGGCCCGGCTTCAACCTGGGCTCATCGAAATCGAATCCGAGGAGACGGACTTTCTCAGCACCGAAATGACGTGCCAGACAGACCGCCCTATCGCCATCGGTGAATCCGCCGAAGTCGAAAATGTTCTGGGATGGCGCGGCCTGCGTGGTAGGGACGATCGGACCGCGGAATCGGGGTACCAGCTCCACCAGCCTGTCCAAGTTGTCGCCATGGGCATGGATGACGGCTATGCTTCCCTCCTGGTTGCACCGCAGGTCCGCCTCGATTGGCCCATCCAGGTCGGTCACGAAAATATCTGGTCGGATGCCGCCCTCATAGAGGACCGTGGTGGCCGGTCCGGCCGAGATTATGGTGCTCCTTCTGTCGATGAGACACAACCTTCCGTCCAAGGAAGGTCCGTTGGCGCAAACGGTCACATCGTTCCTTATCTTGGTGCGAAGGCGGTCCGGACGGCATAACTGCCCCAGCGGCACCATTGCGGCCAAGCTGCGGGCGGACCCCTCATCCTTCTCCCGGTCGAAGCCGAAGTCCGCCAGGATGGCCTCGTACCACGGAGACCAGACCTCGAAATCCATGTTGGTTCACGCTTCCGGGTACTCGATCATTTCCTTCTGCTCGGTGACCACCTGCGCTGACTGAGACAGGTTGCGCAACGTGACGTTCATGATGGCGCTGAAGGCTAGGAGCAGGAAGCCCACTAGGAACTCCAGGACCACCACTGTGGTGGATACGCGGTACTCCTTGAGGAAGAGAAGGATGGAGTCGACCGCCCCCTGGATGATGAACCCGCTGGCCAGGACGGTCAGACCGACCACCACATGGGGCCAGTAGTATCTGCCATTGGATAGATAGTAGCTGACGAACCGTCCGGTCTCATAGGTCAATATGGAGAATACCCAAAGCCAGAGCACCCCTTCCACGAAGAGCAGGGATCGCACCGTCAGGTCTAGGTTAGGGTCCTCGTTGGCGTAACTGGCGCCGAGGAACAGTCCGATGATGAACAGTATAAATGAAACAATGATGAAGGGGATCATCTGGCTTCCCGAACGCACCGCGCGCACCATGCGAGCCACGCCCGATCGCGTCCGCTCCCCCACTTTATATGCATATGCCAACAGGTACAGGCCGATGACGAGCGAGAGCATGCCCCAGGTAAGGCTGGCTATCACGTCCAGATCGTCCGGGTCGCTGGCCAGCGCCAAGAACTTGGGGATGAGCGAGAATATTCCGATGACCAAGAAAATGAGGCCGACGGGGGTGAGTATCCGCTTGCGGATCTTGTCATCCTTCATCATCTTGACCATGGTGTAGTAGGTGCTCTCCACGGTCGGTGCCTGCTTGATGTAGACGCGGCGCACCGAGTCCACCTTGACCCGGGAGAAGACCATGGGATAGATGAACTCGTCCTCCGCCCCGTCGGAGACGAGCACCGCCCGGTCCGGCTTGACCTGCTCGATGACCGCCTCCAACTGATTCACCAGGACTAGGTCGGACTCGTATCCCACTTTCACGTCGCCCAGTATGCAGGCGATCTCGGCGTCTATGCCCTTCTTCAGCATCTCTTCATAGATGCCGATGGCCGCCAGGAGGGTGTTCACATCCGAGTCCTCCGGGTCCTTCAGGCCTAGGGCCAGGGCTGCCTCTATGTTCTTCTGTCTGCCCACGAACGGGCCTTTGAGACCGGTCTTCGACCCGAAGTCATCATCCCGGTCCACACAAAGAACGAGCACTTTCACGGCAGCCACGTTCCAGTCCGTCGACGGCCGACCATATACCGCTGAGCGTTCATATCAGTTATGTTCAGATTCCATGAGGGAATAATCAACCTTTGCCACTGCGGCGACAGAGCCGTTTGCAGCTGGACGCTAATTTCCATTTCCCGCAACCACCTCCAAACCATTATAATTCAGAAGAATGTTTTCAATTTTGATAAAGGATGGAGAAAAAAGGCGGCTTCAAGGAATGCTCCCGTTGTGGCCTGAGGAACAAGCCCACGGCGAGGCAGTGCGACTTCTGCGGTCAACGTTTCGAGGAGGAAGACAAGTGGGACCAGCAGATCGACGCCTTGGAGAGCCTGAACATGGTCGACACCAAAGCGGATGTGTCAGATGACGTCTCCAAGCGCATCGAGTCCACCATCGTGAAGAAGGACTCTACTGAGCGCAAGGACCGGGAGCTGGCTGCGGCCGCGGTGGTCGCGGGCGCCGCGGTGGCTAAACAGGCGCAGCCCGAGCCGGTGCCGATCGAGGCAAGACCGGAACCAATGGTCGAGGTCAAAGCGGAGCCGCAGGCAGCCTCCCCCACCGATGAGAGGCCAGAGCTAGCCGCGGCGGCAGTACTGGCAACGCAATCGGAAAAAACAGTCCCGGCCTCAGAGGTCACGGAAGTGATGGAGGTGGAGGACCTCGAGCCTTTAGAGGAAGATGTGCTGCTGCCTGTCGAGGAGTCTGTGGTCCTGGAGACCAACCAACCGTTCACGACGAAGCGTCCGCGCTTCTTCACTTGGAACTTCAATCTAAGCTCCCGCAAGGACGTGGCCTTCCTGCTGGTCCTACAAGGGGGCATCATCATCTATCTGGCCACCCTGCTGGTAGCAGGTGACTCCATGGAAGCGGTGGGCCAATGGGGCTTGAGCATAGTGGCGGCGGCGATGTTGACCGCCGGCCTGGGCAAGCTCACCATAAACTGGGACATCGACGCTATGGGCGATGAGGATGTTGTTGTCAAGGAAGTGGTGGTGGAGGTCTGTCCCCGCTGCCATGAGCGCGTCGGTTTCCAGGACAGCAAATGCCCGGCCTGCGGTACGGAGTTTGAGCCATCGGAGATCAGGGGAACGGCATGAGGATCATCTGGCATGGGCACTCCTGCTTCGAGGTCAGGGACGGTGCTGTGGTCATCACCGACCCTCACGATGGCAAGTCCATCGGCATCAAGCCACCGATCCTGAAGGCGGACCTGGTGCTGGTGAGCCACGACCATTTCGATCATAACTGCACCCGAATGGTGAAGGGCGATTACACCACCGTTCGAGACCCTGGCGACAGGATCGAGAGGGGTGTTCTGGTCAAAGGCATATCCGCTTTCCATGATCAGGAACAGGGCGCCAAGCGGGGCAAGATCGTGGTATTCAAGTTCATACTGGATGGGGTAAGCTTCTGCCACTGCGGCGACCTGGGCCATGTGCTCACGGACGAGATGGTGGAGAGGTTGGGCGAGGTCGACGTTCTGTTCGTACCGGTGGGTGGGGTGTTCACGCTGGACGCCGAGGGCGCCAAACGCCTGATCGATAAGGTCAAGCCACGCATCGCCGTGCCCATGCACTTCCGCATCGGAGGCCTCTCCCTCTCCATCCAAGGGGTGGAGCCGTTCCTGAAGGGGCTGCCTGAGGACCGGGTGATCCGCGTCGGCAACGAAGTGGAGTTCCACCGGGACGAGCTTCCGGAGAAGATGGAATACTGGGTCTTCTCCCCTTAGTGCTAGTACAGTTCCAGCGCGTCCTCGGTCCTTCCGAGCTCGATGGGCGTGGAACGGTAACCGACCACGCCTCCCTTGGAATTGGCCAATATGCCCGCGCCGACCATGGGCGACCCATAGTTCAGGGTTCCGATGGCGCAAGGCACCTTAAAAATGGAGCGCAGGGTCTCCACATCGTCCCGTTTGGTCTCGGGATGACAAAGCACGCCCTTGTTGGTGGCGACGCAGACCGAACCCACGGTCTTGTGGCCGGCCACCGACATCTGGACCGCCTCGACCTGAAGGACCTCCTCGATAAGGCGGAACGAATCAGGGTGTATCTCTGGATTGATGACCGCTCCGTTGTCGTTGACAAGGATGTTATTGCCTGCAGCGTTCAGACGGTCGTCCAGGCGGGCGACCGTGATGTGCCTGGAAAGGCGTTCCACCTCGGCGTTGGTGACCATCGAGGTGACCACCGCCCCGTAGGAGTTCATGGCCAGCAACGCCCCGTTCAGGTTGGTGCCAGCGATGGTGGAATGCTCCACCTCCACGCCCAAGGCCTCCTTGAGGTCATCGATCAGGTCGATGGAGGCATCGTTGGGGACGATGGCGAACTCTTCGTTGGCCCGACAATAGACCCCGAGGAACTCCACGCCGTTGTAGGAAGATAGTTTTAGCATGCCGTCAGCACCGATCATTGCTCTTCTGGCAATGATACCTCTACAAGGCCATCCTCGAAAGTGACGACCTTGAGCTTGATGTGGGTAGGGGGCTTCTGGATGCTGCGGGACCACAGGGCCTCGTTGACCTTGGTGTCGATCCAGACCTTGTCCTCAGTGGACTTCGTGTGTCTCATCACGTACTCGCGGACCACCTTGACGGCCTTCTCGGCCCTGTGAGTATAGGCCACGGTCTTGGCCTTGCGGAGCGGCACGTTGTAGATGACCATTGTTTCCTTCTCTTCAGCCATTTCTGCTCACTCCTTCAGGTTGCTGGATCTCCAGTTGCGGCGGTGCGGGTGGCGCACGAAGGTGCGGTTGGTCCGCATCATGACCCATGCTGGGACACGGCGGTTCTGGTTGACCTTCTTCATCAAACGTCTCTTCATCGCTGTCGGCTTGTTGCGTGACATAATAATCATACCCTCTCAATGCTGATCTCCCGCTTCTGCGGGGCGACCTTCCTAAGGATCTGCTTCAGGGTCGGCTCGTCCAGGGGCTTGGTGATCTGCCCCGCCTGCGCGAGCCGTATTAGCTGGTCCTCTACCATGCGCGCCACGTCCGGGTAGGCCATCTTAACGTTGGCCAGACGGTCGCGCGCTTCGGGAGTGAGGATCTGTCGGAGGATGGCTTGCTTCTGTGCCTCGTACTGGCGCTCCTGATCCTGCGCCATCGCGGCCTGACCTTGCTGCTGCTGAAGGTCCTGCATCCTCTTGCGGCGAAGCATCTCCAGTTCGTCGTCCTCCACGATCCATCCCTCCTTTACTTGCTCTCGTCCATCACTTCTTTGGCGGCGGCGTCCATAAGGGCCTGGCCCTTGGCGGTGACGATGCGGCCGTTGTTCTTGTCCTTGGCCACCAGGCCGGAGGACTCAAGCTGCATCAGGCATTTGCGCGCGATGGAGCGGCTTCCCTTGACGGCGTGGTTCGGACGGGAACCACGGTCAGCGAAACCACCATACTCGGCGGCCAGCCTGGAGGTCCCGATGGGACCCTTGGTGTAGACCTTCCTCAGCACGGAGGCGGCCCTGGTGTACCACCAGTCAACCTGGGTGGGGGCCTTCTCAGTGTGCCTTCCGGTCTTTACGAAGTCCGCCCATTCGGGCGGGGTGATGCCATTCATCTCCTT
>JACXTP010000044.1 GCA_016919625.1 Methanomassiliicoccaceae archaeon | reverse complement strand
TGAGCGTCCGGAGGAAGCTTCTCATCCTCATACTGCTGACCATTTTTCTCTACGGAGGGGGTGTGCTCATCAACAGCTCCGTCGACCTTGCCATCCAGGGGGCGGTCCATCATCCCGACCTTGATCTTTACCAAGCCAGGGCCCAGACCATCATCGACGGGGGCTTGCTCTATCATGATACTGGCACGGAGACGCCCCCGGTCATCAACTACATGTTGGTGCCGGCGCAGCTCATGGGAGGGGGCGAGCATGAATGGGTTTGGGGCCTCTATTTCTCCTTCTTCGCTTGCATCACCGCCATCATGCTCTATCTCTCTTTGAGGCGATGGAACGACGTAAAGGCCTTCCAAGTGGGCTTTGCGACCGTCATCACCCCCTTCCTGCTCATCGAAACGGTGGCTATTGAGGACGAGGCCATCGTCGCGTTCGTCTTCTTTGGGGCCGTCCTGCTTATGCTCTATAATTACAAATTGCCAGCGGCCCTCGTCATCGGTGTGGGCATTTGGACCAAGATGTTCTCGGTGCTCTTGCTTCCGATCGAGTTCTTGCGTTGGAGGAACTGGAAGGACCGCACATTGCTCCTCCTGATCGTCACGTTGGTCACCGTCGTCGCCATCGGCTACTTTGCTCTGACGTGCTATGATGATTTCGTCTTCTTCCTGGAGTTCTACACCCTAGGGGTGAGCGGTCGTGAGAGTGGGGGGGTAAGCATGTGGCACTTCCTGCGAGTGGCAGGTTACGGAATGCCTAAGGAGGTCGAGCTGGCCTTGGTACTGGTTTCTTTATTGATCGCCTACCTCTTCTGTCATATAAGGAGGCTCGGGACATGGCAGAGCGTCACACTAATTGTGCTTGTCTTCCTGGTGGTTTACCCAAAGATGCATAATGGCTATTACGTGCTGCCCTGCATCCTGTTGTCCGCCTGGGCTGTGACCGATCGGCGCATCTTCTACCGCACCTTCCTGGCGTTCATACCGATCATGGCTGCCGGAGGATTCTCCACTCATGCGGGGGGCGATGTGATATTTGATTTCCCAGGGAATTGGATCGTGGGGTTCGGACTTGCCCTGATAGGTACCTTGATGTTCCTTGACGCAGGAAGACTGGCTTCAAAGACAGTATTGTTCATGGATAAGAGTGACGAAAAGGCCATCCATATAGAGAGATGAGGGATTGAGTTAAGAGACACGTCAGGTTACCTTTTCTACGGGCTTTTGGTGATTCTTTTCCAATTTGGAAACATCAAAGCCCTTTTCCCGCAAACGCCCAATTATTCCATCGTAAACGTCCCCATCCATCTGAGGGCTCCTGGAAAGGACCCATAGATATTTTCGCGAGGCCTCGCCCACCACGGCATACTCGTAATCCTTACCCAGCTCGATTATCCAGTAATTCCCTGCGAAAGGCCAGAAGAAGGTCACCTTCAATTTCGCGTTCGTCTTCGGGTCGACCACCCGGGCCTTGCCTTTGATCGTCTTCATCTCGCCATTGAAGTCCCCTTTGTACCCACGGTTCAATACACTGACCTTTCCGTCCGGAAGCAGTGAATACTCGGCCGTGATCCCAACCATCCCTTTCTCGAACCTCTGTGGGAATTTGGCGATCTCATACCAGGTACCCATGTACCTCTGCACGTCCACATGATCCACGGTCTTGAGCTCCATGATCTTGTTACCTTCCTGGGCGACCCCAATAGCATGAATGTCTGTAAGAGGGATATATGATGGCCTATGACAGTGGCTGTGTCTGGATATCGGAACGGAGGTCGCCCTTTGTCATTGAAGATGGGAGAAGTGCAGGGAAAGGGATTTGAACCCTTGGACCACTAAGGACTAGACCCTGAATCTAGCGCCGTTGGCCAGGCTTGGCTATCCCTGCGTGTGGAATCCACACAATAACCTGGTGGTACAAATATCTATTGAAAACAGACTTATTCCTCTTAAATCGTCCGAAATGTGTTTGCTGGCCCATCGTGCTGCTGTTTCATATCAAATGATAATAATGACATAGTGGTTACTGCCATTGTTCGGGGGAGAACAGATGACACCTAAGGACCGGAAGGAGAAGGACAAGAAGGTGAGGAAGGAGAAGAAGGAGAAGAAGCCCTCGGGTGATGATATCTCGCTCCTTGACACCCCGACCAACTTCATCAACCGGGAGATCGCCTGGGTGCGTTTCAACCGCCGCATCTTCGAGGAGGCCCAGGACGTGAACCATCCACTTTTGGAAAGGGTCAAGTTCCTGGCCATCTGCGGCAGTAACCTGGATGAGTTCTTCATGGTTCGCGTGTCCGGCTTGAGGCGGCAATTGATGCGCGGGGCTTTGGAAGCCCCTCCTGACGGCATGACGCCGCTGGAACAGATCATGGCCATCCGATCCGAGCTGCAACCAATCCTGGAGGAATACTGCGCCACCTGGTTCAGCGACCTCCTGCCCAAGCTGGCCCAAGCAGGCGTCCACATCCACAACGTTAAGGAGCTCGCCCCCAAACAGAAGCAATGGGTGCGGGACTACTTCGAGAGCGCCATCTATCCCGCCCTCACCCCATTGGCATTGGATCTGGCCCATCCATTCCCGTTCATATCCAACTTGAGCATCAATCTGGCCGTGCAGTTGGTGGACGGTCAGGGATCGGAGCGCTTGGCCCGTGTGAAGATACCGGTCAATCTCATGCAGCGCCTCATCACAATACCCAATGAGATATTTGAGCCTGAGAAGTCGACGACCTCCTTCCACTTGGTGTTCCTAGAGGACGTCATCATGTCCAACCTGGACATGCTCTTCCCTGGCATGCTGATCACCGGGGCCTTTGCCTTCCGCATCACCCGAGATGCCGATTACGAGATCGAGCTGGACGAGGCGGAGGACCTGCTCACTGCCATTGAGGAGGGGGTGGAACAACGCCGCATCGGAGCGCCCTCCCGTCTGGAGGTGCAGAGCACCATGCCCGAGAAGCTCAGGCAATTGTTCGCCAATAAGCTCGGGTTGCCCGGATACCTGGTATATGAGGAGAGCTGCCCTCTGGCGCTGGTCGACCTTTGGTTGATGCTGGGCCTGGCCCGGCCCGACCTCAAGGACGTGCCCTTCGCTGGCTTCATCCCCAGCGAGCTGGCCAATGAGAAGAAGTTGCTCACCGCTCTGGAACAGCGCGATCACGTCCTCTATCATCCCTATGACAACTTCAGCACCGTGGTGAACTTGCTGCGCCAAGCGGCGGTGGACCCGGACGTGCTGGCCATCAAGATAACCCTCTACCGCATCGACAAGCATTCACCGATAATCGATGCCTTGATGCTGGCCCGGGATAACAACAAGCAGGTGGCGGCGTTGGTGGAGCTGAAGGCCCGCTTTGACGAGGAGAACAATATCGTCTGGGCGAAGATGCTGGAGCAGGCAGGGGTGCATGTGGTGTACGGGCTGTTGGACCTGAAGGTCCACGCCAAGATGTGCCTGATAGTGAAGCGATCCCACAAAGGCATTGTCCGCATCGCCCACCTCAGCTCTGGCAACTATAACTCGGTCACCTCTCGAGTGTACGGGGACATCGGTTATGTAACCGCTGACCCGGACATTTGTTCCGACGTGCAGGACCTCTTCAACGCCCTGACCGGATATTCGCACAAGGAGGACTTCAAAACGCTCCTCGTGGCGCCGCACTCGATGCGCCGAGAGATCATCCGTCGCATCGACCGCGAGATCGAGCGGCACAAGGACAAGAAGAACGGCCATATCGCCTGGAAGCTCAACGCTCTGCTGGACAAGGAGGTCATCGTGGCCTTGTACCGTGCGTCCCAGGCAGGAGTTAAGATCGACCTCAACGTCCGCGGCCTGTGCGCCCTTCGTCCCGGGCTCAAGGGGGTCAGCGAGAACATCAAGGTCTCCTCCATCGTTGGCCGGTTCCTGGAGCACTCCCGTATCTACTACTTCAACAACGGCGGCAACCCGGATGTGCTCCTGGGCAGCAGCGATATGATGCCCCGCAACCTGAACAAGCGGGTGGAGGTGCTCTTCCCTATACCGGACCCGACACTACGGAAGAACGTGGTGAAGCTGATGTTGGAGACCCACTTCAAGGACAATACCAAGGCGAGGGAGCTGTTGCCGGATGGCACGTATCGACCGGTCCCAGTGAAGGAAGGCGCCAAGAGATTCAATTCCCAGCAATGGCTGATAGACCACCGGGGGGAATGGCATGGCGAGCCGTGAGAGCACCATCGGCATGACGGCCTTCGGGGCCAAGGCCATCGATGAATATCTGACGACGCTGCATCTGCAATTGCAAGGCGCCTCTGGTGAAGGTCCAGTGGAGTTCATACATCAGTCCCGGGTCTATTCCCGCCGCCTTCGCGCCGCGCTGACCATCTTCGACGGTTGCTTCCAGAAGGAGCATTCCAAGCTCTGGATGAAGAGGGTGAAGGGCGTGACCCGCTCATTAGGCGCGGCCCGGGACCTGGACGTGCAGATCCTACTGCTGGGCAAGTACATGGACTCCAAGGACGAGACCTCCAAAGCGGAGCTTGACGTCCTGCTCCAGGAGCTGATCGGGAGAAGGGCGGCCGTCCAGCCCGATGTGGAGGAGGCCCTGGTGAAGTTCGAGGAAGAGGGGCTCGTCCCAGGATGGCATGCCCTGCTTCAGTCCATGGCCTTGCCCCTGGACGAGCTCATGTGGCAGGATGTGCGGACCGCTGCCCTGGGCCAGGTCGTGGTCCGTCGCAAGGAGCTGCTCTCCTTCTCGGATTGTGTGGTCGACGAGAAGGCAGTGCTGAGGCATCACCAGATGCGCATCGCTGTGAAGTGGCTTCGTTATACCTTGGAGACCTTCGCCCCCGCCTACGAGGATGGTCTGAAGCAGTATATCTCCCGCCTCAAGAAGCTCCAGGATATCCTGGGGGAGATGCACGACTGTGATGTTTGGGTCGAGGCCTTGTTGGAAAGATTGCGGTGGCGTTGCGGCCCAGCGGTGGCGGCGTTGCTCCAGGACCGCCAGACGACCCGATCGTTGCTGTATGGTCAGTTAGTGACCATGTGGAGGGATTGGGAGGTGAACGGGCTTTTATGGGCGCTTGAGACCGACCTTCTCGCCGCCATACGACCACGGTCGAAGCACATCGACCTCTCAGACCTCTCCCCTTCGGCAAAGATCGCGTTTATCGCCGATGTGCATGGCAACCTGCCCGCTTTGGAGGCGGTGATGGAGGACGCAGCGGAACGGGGGGCGGACGTCTTCATCAACGCGGGGGACTGTATCGGCTGGGGGCCATTCGACAACGAGGTGGTCCAGTATCTCCGCGATCCAAGTATCATCACTGTCCTAGGCAATTATGACCAAGGGATATTGGCGGCAAGGATGGGAGTCGGCCCGCCAAACCAAGGGGGCGATCGCTTGAAACGTAAAGTGGCGGCGCATGCGCTCCAGAACATCAACGATGCGTCCATCTCCTTCTTGTTGGGCCTTCCTGAGGAGGTCCGCTTCGAGATGGGGGGCAGGAGGTTCCTCATCACCCATGCCAGCCCGGCCTCGATCTTGGAACCTGTCACCGAGAGCACCGACCCGGAACGATTGGAAACGTTGGCTAAGGTCGCTGACGCCGACATTGTGGTGCTGGGACACACCCATCGCTGCATGGACTTGGCCGTGGGGGAGGTGCGTTTCCTAAACCCGGGGAGCGTAGGCCGACCCGTGGGGGGTGACCCGCGCGCCTCCTACGTGCTGTTGGACCCTCAGAGCATGCTAGTTGAGTTCGTTCGCGTGCAATACGACCTGAAGGAGGTAGCGGACCGTATCGTCGCCGTGGGATTGCCTAAGAAGTTGGCCCAGATGTACCTGGCCGGCCGCGGGTCCGATGAGCCGGAAGAGAAGGTCCACGCCCAGTCCGATCTCGAGATGGCCAAGAAATTGGAGCTGGTGGAGGGGGAGGCCCGACGCTACGGCCACCTGGACGGTCATTCGCTCTTCGTGCGAGGCACCGCAGTGCAGCTCTTCGACCACCTCCAGGGAGAGCACGGCCTTGGGGCCCAGGAGCGCTATTGGCTGGAATGCGGCGCGTTGCTGCATGACATCGGCTGGTCCCAGAGCGGCATCGACCACAACCTCGCCTCCTTCAACCTGGTCATGTCAGACCACCATCTGCCCTTGGACGAGAGGGAGAGATTGATCGTTGCCGGCCTGACCCGTTACCATCGCAAGGGGTTGCCCAAGGAAGACCATGGCAACTACACGGTCCTGAACAAGAGGGAGCGCAGAACGGTCGACGTCCTGGCGGGCATATTGAGGGTGGCGGACGGATTGGACGTCAGGCATGCTCACGATGTAAGGATCGTCGGTTGCTGGGCCGACCCCCACGTCATAATCATCGAGGTCGAGGACCCCTTGTCCCACCGCTACGAGATCGAGGCGGGAAGGAAGAAAGGGAGACTGCTGGAGAAGGCTTTTGATAGACGATTGGCTATACAGTGACGATGCCTTGGGATGGGAAGCCGCACGTGGCGGCGTTCATTGACATCGGGACCAACTCCATACGCCTGTTGGTGGTTCGCATCAACAGCAACGGCTCCTACACCGTCCTGCGCCAAGAGAAGGAGGTGGTCCGTCTAGGCGAATCGGAGTTCAAGGACAACGTGCTCATCCCTGCAGCCATGGAGCGGGCGGTGGTGGTGTGCCGCAAGTTCGCTGAGCTGGCCAAGAACTTCCGGGCCGATCACGTCAGCGCGGTGGCCACCTCGGCGGCGCGTGAGGCCACCAACCAGCAGGAGTTCCTCGATCGCATCCGGTCGGGTGCTGGACTTGAGGTGAGCGTCATCTCCGGTCGGGAGGAGGCCAGACTTATCTACATGGGGGTATCGAGCGCCCAGCACCTGGGTAAGAACAAAGGACTTTTCATCGATATCGGCGGCGGAAGCTGCGAGGTCATCATCGGGGACCAGAAACAATACCACTACCTGGACAGCCTGAAGCTGGGTGCCATCCGTATGACCACCCTCTTCATCCCGGAGGGGCACACGGGACCGATAACCGACGCCATGTATGACAAGATGCGAAAGTATGTCCGGGCCGCCATCATCCGCACCAAGAAAGAGGTGGCCGATCATAAGATCTCGGTCACGGTGGCATCCTCAGGCACGGCCATCAACCTGGCCCAGATAGCAGTCCAGATGTTCGACCTCGATGAGACGCAACAGCTCCGTCTGCGTCGTACCCACCTGAAGAAGCTCTCCGCCCACCTCCGCTCGTTGAGCCTGGAGAAGAGACGGGCCGTGCCCGGTATAAACCCGGAGAGGGCAGACATCATCATCGGAGGGGCGGTCACGCTGGAGACGCTGATGGACGAGCTGGGCATCAACGAGGTGCTGGTGAGCGAGCGAGGGTTGAGGGACGGGCTCTTCGTGGAATACCTGGGAGAGATCGGGCTGCTGCCGGACTCTGACACGGTGAACGTTAGAGAGCGGAGCGTGCTGCAACTGGCCCGCAGCTGTGACATGGACGAGGACCATGCTGGCATCGTGCAACGCCTGGCGCTACAGCTGTTCGATTCTGCCCGTATTGTAAAGCTCCATACCTTTGGGCGCTGGGAAAGGGAGATGCTCTCATACGCAGCTTTTCTGCACGACATCGGCGATTTCATCTCCTTCAACAACCATCACCTCCACTCCTATTACATCATCATCAACTCTGAGCTGCTGGGCTTCGACCAGAAGGAGACCGCCATCATCGCCAACATCGCCAAGTTCCACCGCAAGAAGGTCCCAAGGAGGAACGACCCGGAGATGGATGGCCTGGACAATGATGCCCAGGAGACCATTTCCCAGCTTTCCGCCCTACTGCGCATCGCCGAGAGCCTGGACCGTAGCCACGTGGGCATGGTGGAAGGCACCGGCTTCATTCGTGCCACCAAGGAACGGGCAGTGCTCCGCATCCTTTCCAAGGGTGAGTGCCAACTGGAGTGCTGGGGGGTCGAGGCGGACGGTAAGGCGTTCCAGAAGGCATATGGACGGGTCCTGGTCACCGACGTCGAGGTCGATAAGGGAATTTGGTAGACCCAACGCTATACTGGGCATAGCGTCCGCTTGACCATATAGAAATAAAAAGGGAAGTAAGGCGTTTGTTCGAAGAGAGTATGGGCCTTACTTGCCGGCCTTCTTCATGATCTTCATCCAGCCGCCGGACTCGTAGACGGCCAGGGACCTCTTGTTCAGGGTCTTCTCGAACTCGTTCCAATCGACGATCTCGAGCCTCGGGTTGTTTCCCTTTGTGAATTGAACACCGTTGGTGCCCTTGACGCGTCCGGGCTTAAGACCCTTCTTCTTGGCAATCTCCTTCGCCTTGTCCAGGCTAATCTGTTCCATCACCATGTGCTATCACCATCCATTCATAGACCAGTTAACTGGCCTTATGTCCAGATTGTAATGAACTTTACTAATATATAATATTTATCTGATAATGCTCACTGACCAGCACTTATTTTACTTATAAAATAAACCATTTTTTCGGTCAAGGGAGCCAGATTTTGTCGGATTAACGATTGATTTTTAATTTATTTTTTACCCCTATAGAAATTATGCTGGATGATGCTCCAGTTAAGACATTTTTTCTCCATACCGGCACGCTAAGAATATATGGGCTGATGTTGATGACCGCGCTGGAAATGACTTCGTTGTTCGGATCGTCAGGGATCCGTGGTGTGGTGGGCCGCGAGATCACAGCGGACCTCGCCCTCAGGATCGGGATCGCGGTGGGGCAGCTTTACAAAGATGTTATCATCGGCAAGGACTGCCGGACCAGCAGCGATATGATGGAGAGTGCGTTGGCAGCAGGGGCCATGGCCTCTGGAGCGGACGTGCACCTGACCGGCATGGTCTCCACCCCTACCTTGGCCAGGGCGGCCTTCGGCCATAGCTGCGGTCTGATGGTCACCGCCTCACACAACCCAGCAGAATACAACGGAGTGAAGATGTGGAACCCGGACGGAAGCGCGTTCGACAGCCGACAGATGGACGAGGTGGAGAGCCTCATCACCGAACCCTCCAAGACCATGCCTGGCTGGAGGAAGGTGGGGCAGCAGAGCCATTACGCTGGCGCCATCCATGACCACATCCAAGAGGTGATACGGTCCTTGGGCCAATGCCACGTAAACGTGGTGGTGGACTGCGGCTGCGGGGCCACCACCACCATAACCCCCATCCTCCTGCGCGAGATGGGCTGCAGCGTGCTCAGCCTTAACGCCCAGCCCGACGGATACTTCCCCGGCCGACTGCCTGAACCGACCGAGGAACAGTTGGGCGACCTGCGCCACGCCGTGTTGGCCAAGAGCGCGGACCTGGGCATCGCCCACGACGGCGACGGCGACCGCATGGTGGCCATGGACGAGAACGGCCGCTTCATCGACGGTGACCGGTTGCTGGCCTTGTTCGCCTCGCTGGTGGAGGCGGACGGCGTCGTGGCGCCGATCGACGCCTCGATGGTATTGGACGACATGGTCGAGGGCAATGTGGTCCGAACCAAGGTGGGGGATGTCTACGTGGCGGAGGCTCTCAAGAAGAGCAGCTTCCCCTTTGGGGGCGAGCCATCAGGCACATTCATCTTCCCCCGGCAGACCTATTGTCCGGACGGCGTGTACGCAGCGGCCCTTCTGGCCAAATGCGTGTCGGAGAACCGCCTCTCCGAGCTGGTCGACGCCTTACCTTCATATCCCTCCGCCCGAGAGTCTTTCATGTTCCAATCCCAGGAGAGGGATATTGTCCGTGGCAAGATCGGGGGCGAGATGGCCAACCTCAAGTGCATCCGCCTCATCACCGTGGACGGCTGGCGCGCGGAGTACCAGGATGGTTGGTTCCTGGTCAGGCTCTCCGGGACCGAGCCCAAGGTCCGCGTCAACGCCGAGGCCAGGAACAAGGATGAGCTGGACCGCCTCATGAACCTGGGCAGGGGCATTGTGAAGAGGTGCCTGAAATGAGGGCGTTCATCCTTGCGGCTGGAGAGGGGACCAGGCTCAGACCGCTCACCTCCAACATTCCGAAGCCATTGTTGACGTTGGCAGGCAAACCGTACCTGACCCACCTCATGGAATCGCTGCGCTCGGCCGGTGTGAAGGACATCACCATCCTGGTGGGTTGGAAGGCCAACCGCATCAAGGAGCATTATGGCGACGGCTCGAGCCTTGGTCTGAACATCAACTTCCTGGAGCAGAAGGAGCGCTTGGGGACGGCGAACGCCATCGGGATCGCCGAGGGTCACATCGATGAGGAGTTCGTTTGCCTCAATGGGGATGTTCTCCTATCTAGAAAGGACATCAAGGCGGCGGTGGACCGCTACCGCAGGGAGCGCAAGGCTATGATATGCGCCGTCCGCGTGCAGGACCCTTCCCGCTTCGGTGTCATTGATGAGAGGGAGGGCCGCATGGCACGCATCGTTGAGAAGCCCAAGGACCCCCCGGGCGATCTTATCAACGCGGGCATGTTCATCCTCACCCCCGAGATATTCCCTTACATCCGCAGGACCGAGAGGTCCCCCCGCGGGGAGTTCGAGATAACCGACACGCTCAACCTGTTCGCCGCCTCCAACGACCTGGTGGTCCAACGTCTGGAGGGCTACTGGATGGATGTGGGACGGCCCTGGGACCTGCTCAGGGCCAATGAGATCCTGATGTCAGAGGTCCATCGCGACATCCGTGGCGAGGTGGAGGAGGGGGCGGTCCTGAAAGGGAACGTGGTGGTGGAGGAGGGGGCGGTGGTGCGCAGCGGTGCCTATGTCCAAGGACCGGTATACATATCCAAGGGCTGTGAGGTCGGCCCGAACTGCTATATCCGACCAGCGACCAGCCTGGCAGAGAATGTCAAGATCGGGTCTTCTGTCGAAGTGAAGAACAGCATCGTCATGGCCGGTACCCACATCCCCCACCACAATTACGTGGGTGACAGCGTGATCGGGGAGCGGTGCAACTTCGGCGCGGGCACTAAGGTGGCCAACCTCCGTTTCGACAACCGAAGCATCAAGGTCACGTTCCGCGACGAGCTCATCGACACCGGGCTGAGGAAGCTGGGCGTGATCATGGGCGATGAAGTCAAGACCGGGATCAACAGCATGATCGAACCGGGCACCATCATCTGGGAACGGTGCACCATCGGAATGGGCACCCTGGCCCGGGGGAACATCGGTCCGGACTCGCGCGTCTTCTGATCACTCATCGACGATCTGCAGGGAGATGCGCCTTCCCTCTTGGTCGTAGGCCTGCCAGGTTCTCATTTCGTAAGGCATGCACATGATGATGTGGGTGCTTCCGAAGTGATTGAACAGGCTCAGGTCCGCGCCGGAGGGCCGGAACGATGGACCGGGATGGGAGTGCACCGTGCCGCATATGTTGAGATCGATGGGCCGCATGTGCAAAAGAAGGTAGGCGCTGTCCTCGTTGGAGGTCGTTCCAGGAAGGAAATGCAGCTCGTCGATGACCCCTTCCTCCTGGTGGAGCAGCGCCACGAACTCCCTGGGATGGCTGCTCTTGGCCACGTCGATGACCATCTCCAGCACCTCACGGTATATGCCATGCGGTCTTTTCAGCATAGGGACCCCATCAGCTTCTCTCGGGTACGTGTGTAGAAGCCTTTGCCGAAGGTGACGAAGCGCGCCTTGGTTGAGGCAACGGTGAACTCCACCGTCTCATTGCCGGCCATCAGCTCTTGGTCCTGACCGTCGATGACCACCAAGCATTCCTTCGGCCGCATCACGCGCAGGGTGATCTTACTGCTCGAGGGCACCACCACCGGCCTGGCCGCGAACTTGAAAGGGGCCATGGGCACGATGACCAGCGCATCCACCCGGGGGTCGACCAGCGGGGCACCGACGCTCATGGCGTAGCAGGTGGAACCGGTCGGGGTGGAGACGATGATGCCGTCCGCCCTGACATTGATGGCTAGCTCGTTGTCGACATGGACCTGGAAGTGGCGGATCTTGGCGATTTGGGCGGTGTGCACCACCGCCTCGTTCACGGCGTCGCGCAGTCGCCTGCCGCCGACCGTCGTCTGCAGCTTGCTGCGGGATTCCAAGGAGTAATTGCCGTTGAGGATGTTCTCCACGCCCTCCTCCATCTCCTCCTCGGTGACGGTGGTGAGGAAACCAAGGTCGCCGGCGTTGATGCCGAACAACGGGGCGGCGTTGTGCTGCATCGCCCTTAGGATGGTGCCGTCCCCGCCTACCGCCACCACCATGTCAACTTCCATGTCGTCCAACATCATGCCGGGGCGCTTGAGCCGGGCCGCGACCTCGTTCTCCAGCAGCACCTCGTGCCCCTTCAATAGCCCCATCACCTTCTTGGCAAGACGGGGTGCGTCCGGTATGTCCATGTTGACGCTCATGCCGAATCTCATCGCAGCACCTCGAGCATAGATTCGTCGCCATAGGCTATGAAGTTACTTCTCGTGCTCAGGTCGAAGGGCATGTCCAACCTACCTCCTTTAAGCTCGACGAGGTCCCCGCCCGCCTCTCGCAATATCAAGGCCGCGGCGGCGATGTCCACTACGCGGATGGCCTTTTCGTAGACGTCCGTGTGAAGGTAATAGCCATCGGCGCTGCCCTGAGCAACCAATGCCAGTTCCAGGGAGCTGCATCCGAGGGAGCGGCATCTCCGCCCCAACCGGGCGATGCGGAAGTCCTTGTCCGTGGCGAAATGCCCCATGTAGACCAGGAACACCGCCTGCTTGAGGTCCAGCCTCCTGGTCTGGATCCTACATCCGTTCAACCAGGCGCCCTTGCCCTTGATGGCTGTGTACCGGTCGCCGGTCACTAGGTTCAACACCACCGCGGTGTCGACGTCGCACATGCTCTCCCTGCCTAGGGCCAATGAAACGCTGTAGAACGGTATTCCCATGATCGCGTTGTAGGTGCCGTCGATCGGGTCGATGACCAAGGTCCTATCCCCGCCTTTCCCAACTCGGCCCGCCTCCTCGCTCAGAATGTCCCAGGATAACCCGGATCGCTTGACATGGTCTATGATGATCTCCTCGGCCAGACGGTCGATCAACAACGTGGGGGTGCCGTCCGCCCCCATCTCCAGCTCCTCGCCCATGCAGGCCTCGCGCCACCTCGGTCTGACCTTCTCGGCCACCCGGTCGGCGATGTCGTTCAGGATATCGAGCATCATGGCCTCAATGGCCCTCCCTTTAGAAATAATTGGAGGGGCAAAGCATTTTGTTGATGGAAGGTCTAAGCCGGCTGGGGGCCTGGTCCAAATCAATGGCATGACATCTGCGAAGACCGTCCTGTCCTTGGAGGAGGTCGAGGAGGGGGACATCGGGCTGGTCGGCCCAAAGGCGGCGAACCTGGCCAACCTTCTGTCGGCTGGCTTTCCGGTGCCTTGGGCGTTGGTGGTGCCGGCGATGGAGTATGACTCCTTCCTCCGGACCAATGGACTGGTCGAAGAGATCGCCAAGGTCCTTGAGGTCACAGATTTCGATGACGCCCTGGCGGTGCAGAAGGCCTCCCGAGAGATCAAGGGGGCCATGATGGCGAGGCCTTTACGCGTTGAGCTTTTAACAGGCCTGCAAGATAGGCTCGCCTCTGATGGTCTTTGGGCAGTGCGATCGTCCGCCATAGCGGAGGACCTGGGCGACGCGTCGTTCGCAGGGCAGCAGGACACCTATCTGGGCATTGAGAAGGAGGCGGTCGCGGAGCATGTGAAACGATGCTGGGCCTCCTACTGGAACGAGAGGGCCATGACCTATCGCAACAACAACGAGGTGCCCCACCTGCGCACTGGCATGGCAGTTATCGTGCAAAGGATGGTGGATGCGGTAAGTTCAGGGATCATGTTCACCAAGGACCCCGTGACCGGCGATGACAAGGTCGTCATCGAGGCGGCGTTCGGTCTGGGAGAGGCCATAGCCTCCGGGATGGTCAGTCCGGACCGCTACATATGCGACGGGCGGAACTGCAAACTGGAGCATCACCAGATCAACCGGAAGGAGAAGGCCTTCCATCTGAGCTCAGGCGAAGCGACCGTCATCCCAGAGGAACTGCAGACCAAACCCACCCTGGGGCCGGGGCAGGCGGAGGAACTGGCGCGCACCGGTCTGAGATTGGAGGGGCACTTCGGGTCCCCCCAGGACATCGAGTGGGCCATGGACGGAAAATCAGTATTTATCCTGCAGTCCCGTCCCATCACCACCCTGGTCAAGGACAGGACCTTGTGGACCAGGGCCTATGGGGATGAGTACTGGGCCGATGTCACCTCGCCGCTGTTCTACTCGTTGCTAGGGGAGTACCTCACCAAGTACGTGAACCACGAGGGCAGCGAGATCATGGGTTACAAGGACCTCACCGACAAGGTGCTGCTGCGGGTGCACAAGGGCCACATCTACTTCAACACCGAGGTGTTGGAGGAGGTCTTCACCTACAACCCCCGGTTCTCACGCACCAAGGAGCTTCTTAACTACTTCCCGGTGAAGGACCAGGAACGCATCGCCAACGTCAAGACCAAAGTGGGCAAACGCCTGTGGGCGGAGGTCCGCATCGCGGTCTTGGACCGGGACGGCACCATATTCCGTACCGACAAGGCCTACCAGCGGTGGACTGGGGAATACATGGAGGCTGTGGGTCCCTTTGACGCCCTGGACCTGACCAAGGTGGATGACGCGCGGCTGCACCAGGAGTTCCTGGCCATGGAGCAGGCCTACCTAAAGCACTTCCGCCTGATACGCTATGGCATGGTGACCCACTCCATAGGAACGAACCTGATGGTGAAGCGCTGGTTGACCGACTGGCTGGACGATAGGTCGGGCGTGCTCTACTCCAAGGTCATCTCCGGGCTGAAGGGCAACAAGACCATCGAGACCAACACGGCCTTGGCCAAACTGGCCGACAAGGCTAGGTCCAATACCGCCGTGGCGATGCGCCTGCAGGAGCTGCCGTCCGAGGAGTTCCTGGAGGAGCTCTGGACCCGGCCCATGTACTCAGATTATCGCATCGAGTTCCTTGAATTCCTCGATGCCTATGGCCAGCGGTCTCACACCCGCGAGATCTACTTCCCGCGCTGGGCGGACGACCCCGCTCTGGTGGTGGACATATTGAGGGCGCTGATACGGTCGCCGCAAATCGACCTGGAGGAGATGGAGCGGAACAAGGTCAAGGAGCGTATGGAGGCGGAGCGGGAGATATTGACCGCGATTGGCGGGATGCGCTACGGTTACCTGCGTCGCAAGCTGTTCAAGACCGTCCTCGGGTATGCCCAGACCTATTTGATGTTCCGGGAGAACCAGCGTTTCTACCTGGACCACATCCTCTATCGCTGGCGCCGCCTTTTCATGGAGTATGGCCGCAGATTCAGGGAGAGAGGGATGCTGGATAGCGTCGATGACATCTTCTTCCTGAGCAAGGAGGAGATATTCCAAATGCCGAAGCAGCCGTCAGAGGAACTGATGAGGACGGTGGAGCTGAGGCGAAAGGAGTTCATGCGTTACAAGGACCGACTGCCTCCGAAATTCCTGCGTGGGAACACCGAGTTCGACGACACGGTCATCTGGCAAGGGGACGGCCTTCGGATCGTCGGCACCTCCGCCAGCCCTGGAACGTGCACTGGCATCGTTCGCGTGGTCGATTCCATCGAGCAGCTGGGAGAGGTGCGGGACCACGAGATCTTGGTCACGACCAACACCGACCCGGGATGGACGGCGGTGTTCAGTAAGATAGGCGGGCTGATCACGGAGACCGGCGGGGTGCTGTCGCACGGAGCGGTTGTTTCGCGCGAATACGGCCTACCGGCGGTCACCGCGGTCAAGGGTGCAACGAAAATCTTCAAGACAGGGCAGAGGATAACCCTTGACGGCAACGAAGGCACGATTTACGTGTTGGAAGGTTGATCGATTTGGATTACGATATGCTTCATGAGGTCGGAGAGCAAAAGGACTGGAACGAGAGTTTTTACTTCAATTTCTATGATCGCGGCAACGACCTTTGTGGCTTCATGCGCATCGGTATGAAGCCGAACAAGAAGGAGAAGGCGCTCTTCTGCTTCTTCCTGATGCCGGACGGCTCCATCGTGGGCCTGAAAGAGAACGTCGAGATGGAAGACAACGAGCTGAGCGCAAAGGGCCTCAAGTTCACAACGGTCGAGGCGGAGAAGAAGTGGAACCTCTCCTATGAGGGAGAGCTCATGCAAATGGACAAGGGCGAGGTCAAGCCGGTCAAGGTCTCATTCTCCTTGGACTTCGATGCAATCACCCCTCAGTTCGACTATCGCAGCTGTGTAACGCCGGAGAAGGAGAAGATAGCGCAGCAGGTGGCGGCCGAGCACATCGAGCAGGTCGGAAATATCCTAGGCACGGTCAAGGTCGAGGATCGTGAGTTCGTGGTCCGCGCCTTGGGCGAGAGGGACCACTCCTGGGGCGTCAGGGAATGGACCGCCCCCCGCCTGTGGCTCTGGGTAACCTGCCAGTTCAACGAGAGGTTCGCCTTCAACATCACCAAGCTGGAGATGGACAAGGGCGATGTCGACGCGGGCTTCCTCTACTTGGACGGCGAGATGATCCCCATCGTCAAGGTGGACGTGGCCAAGGAGTTCCAGGCGGACGGCAGTCCGTCCGAGCTGTTCATGGCATTCTATGACAAAGATGGCAACGTGTACGGCGTTAAGGGCGTCACCAAGCGCAAGGCCATGATGCACTTCGAGGGCGAGGACAAGAAGCAACACGCAGTGATGTGGGAGACCCTCACCCGGTTCAAGATGGACGAAGAAGTTGGCTTCGGCGTGGCCGAATATCTGATCCGGCAGTGAAGGTTCACTTGCCAGCGGACCGGATCCCTTCCAGGGCGGCTGGGAACGCCGCCCTCCTCAGCCAAAAACGCAGGGAGGTCCATTCGGTGTATGCCGCGGCCAGCTCCTTCGCTTCCTTTTTCGGGACACCGTTGGCCTGCAGGGAGCGCCGCAGGTCCTTCTCCGCTCGCACCGCTGCCCGTTTGAGGCGCAGGTAGGAGATGAAGAGCATTATCATCAACTTGGGGAAGGCCGCCGTCACCACCAGGACCGCCTCCTTATCCTCTGGGTCCATCATTTCTCCTCTTCTATCTCCTTGGCCACCCGCTTCTTGATGGCCCTCCCGATATCGTCGTCATCGCCATAGCCGCCGATCATGTTCTTCAAAAGGCCGCCCAAGCTGATGGTGTCCATGTACTGCTTGGTGAGCTCGAAGGCCTCCTGCCCGCTCATTCCCGCCGCCTTAAGGGATTTGTAGAACCCGGCCACCGATTGACCGAACTTCTCTCCTTCCTGGGCGTTATACAGTACCTTGGTCACCGCTTCGAGCAACCGCGGCACATGCTCGGACAGCACCTCGAATATCTCCCTAAGCTCCTGCGCGTCCGGCATTTCGCTCTTATATCCTTCCTTTTCTGTCATATCTTCACCTCGTCCGTCTCAGTACGGTTCGTTCCCGGTCTCCCTGCGTCCTTCGTGATAGGTCAAGCATGGTCACCCTATTTGCTCAACCCGAGCACTTGTGACCATTTCTTGATCACAGGCTCGGAGATATCGTATGTCTTCTCCTTTTGGCCAGCCTTCTCCACCAGCACCTTCTGCTCCACCAGCTCCCCCAGTCGGTCGCGCACTATGCGCCGGGAGGAGCTGCCCCGACGGGCCCTGAGCTCCTCGGTTATCTCCGATATGTTCAGTCCAGGTTTGTCCAGCAATACCTTGACGATGTCCTTGGAGATGGGGTCCTTGACCTCGGGGAGGATGGTCTCGATGGAGATGGAACCAAAGCGCTGGTACAGGTCCATGAGGCGGAAGTATTTCTGCACCGTCTCCTGGAACCGGGCCAACTGCTCCACCAGTTCGGAGTAGGGGCGGGCCACGTCGCGCATGGCCTGCTCTAGTTGCTCCACCTTCTGGGTGAGCTCGTCGATCTTCTTGCCCTGGTCCCCCTCACCGGCCACGGACCGGATAGCGGCGAGAAACGCTTTTAACCTTAACCCTCATCCATGCCACCGGATGGGTGCCTCCAAACATGCCATCCGTCCCACCCTGTGGGAGGGGGTCTTCAGCGACGGCGTTCTCCTCTTCACCCAGAACATGATACCTGGAGTGAGGGTCTACGGGGAACGCCTCTTCGACCACGAAGGGGTGGAGTACAGAGAATGGGTGCCGAGCCGCAGCAAGCTGGCCGCTTACATGAAGAGGGGCGGTGCTCACTGTCCGATCGGCAGGCGCTCCAAGGTCCTGTACTTGGGCGCGGCCAGCGGGACCACCTCCAGCCATGTCTCCGACATCGTGCTCGACGGTTCGGTCTTCTGCGTGGAGATCTCCCAACGCTCCTTCCGCGACCTGGTCACCGTGTGCGAGTCCAGGCCGAACATGGTGCCCATACTGGGGGA
>JACXTP010000043.1 GCA_016919625.1 Methanomassiliicoccaceae archaeon | reverse complement strand
CGCACGATCTCCTCCTGCCTCATGGTCAGGGCGGCGTCGTCCTCCACCTGGGATAGGCGCAGCACCTTGACCCTGCAACCCATACTTTGGAGCTTGTCGGTAAGCCGTCCCAGCGCCCCTTCTGAGGTCAGAACGACGTCCCACTCGACCGTGCCATCATCATGGGTCTGGGCGCCGCGAAGGAAGCAGTCCGATTCCATTATGGTGCGGCAGGCGAAGCATTTCTTCGTGACCAGGGAGCCTTTGGCCCTTCCTCCCCCAAGCGAGGTCAATTGCACGTTTGTTACGTCAGGATGCGCCATGATCTGTTCTGTGACTGCCTCGATCTCGGTCTCCTTCGCCTCTATCTCAAAAAGGCTGTGACCGCCCCCTTCGGGATGGGGCATGCAGTCCAGGATGCGGATGGGCCTTCCAGTTCCTTCGCAGACGGCCTTGACCCAACCATCTTTCATATCAACCGAGATGATCGCTTCCATCATTGCGGGACTTACTATGCCCATCTGGGTTATAATCTTTACCTGGCCCAATCCGCCAGGGCACAGAAAGTAAGAATTATGGTTGGCGTCAATAGAACCTGATACCGCAGGGTAAGGTGAGGGCGAGTTGACATACCTGGTGGAACTCCGCAAAGGCGTGAAGAACGTTGGAGGGAAGGGGGAGAACCTCATACGCCTCCAGGGAAGGTGGTGGCTGGACGTCCCGAAAACGATGGTTTTGGTCTGGGATGCCTATTCGGACTCCATTAGGGACGAACCTGGGACCATGGTCAAAGTGAGGGCGGACCTCGCTCGTTCCATCGTTCCTGGCAAGCGTTACGCCGTCCGCTCCTCGGCGAACCTGGAGGACTCGGAGCAGCATTCATATGCCGGACGGTTCCGATCCGTGCTGAACGTCCAAGGGGTCGACGGCATATGTGCGGCCATCCTTGACGTCTGGGGTTCGACCCGGGACCCATCGGTGCTAACCTATCTACGAAAGACAGGTGTCCCGGAGGTGTCCCTCAAGATGGCCGTACTTATTCAAGAGATGGTGCCGACGGTCATATCCGGGGTGTCATTCAGCCGGAACCCGATCACCGGCGCCTCGGAGGTCATTGTGGAGGCGGTGGAAGGGTCCGGCGAGCGCCTCGTCCAGGAAGGCGTGACCCCGGACCGATGGGTGTTCCATGGCGAGAGCGTCGAGCGCAGCGGCAATACGACTCAGATGAGCGAATCTTTGGCGATGCGGGTCGCCACCCTAACTCGAAGGCTGGACGAATCCATGGGTCATCCATTGGACCTGGAATGGGTCTATGATGGGGAGAAGGTGCAATGGGTCCAGGCGAGGGAGATCACTGCGCTGAGGGACCTGAACATTTACAGTGACTCGTTCTCCAAGGAGTTCCTTCCCGGAATGATCAAGCCATTGGTCTGGACCGTGAACACCCCGCTGGTGAACGGTGCATGGGCCAGGTTGTTCGGCAAGCTCACTGGCATGAGGGATCTCGACCCCTCCACATTCTCCAAGCAGTTCCATTACCGGGCATATTTCAACATGAGCGTGGTCGGGCGGGTATGGGAGAGGATGGGCATGCCCCGTGACTCCTTGGAAAGGTTGATGGTGGTGGGTGGAGAGAGGCCGAAGGGGACGTTTCGTCCCACCCCGAAGATGATGCTCACCATGCCCAGGGTCGCGCTCTTCCTTATCGATATGGTGCGTTTGCACTGGGACCTGGACCGTTTGTTGCAGAGCGTCCCGGAGGACCTGAAGCATTTTGAGGGACTAGACCTTAGGTCCATGGACGGTGAGGCTCTCCTGGTCGAGGTGGACCGGCTTTTCCATGTGGACCAAGAGCTCGCCTATTTCAACATCCTCACTTACCTCCAATTGGCCATCTCCAATCGAATGCTTCGGTCAGCCCTGAGCAAGGCAGGATACGAACTGGGGGATGTGAGGTTGGTCCTGGAGAGGAATGGGGATGTGGCGCGTTACCCTGACCAGGCCTTGGAACGGTTGGTCATGACCTACCAGGACCTTCCGCCTGAGGTTCGGGCCAAGGTGGACCGATCATCCTATGCTGGACTGCGGGGTGTGACCGGTGCCGAGCAACTGGTCCAAGGGCTCGAGGGGTTCCTGTCACAATACGGATATCTGAGCGATAGCGGCAACGATATCTCAGTCAGACCGTGGCGAGAGGACCCCGACACCATATTGCGCACGGTCATTGGGTCGGATGCTCATTTAAGATCAAGGACGCAGAGGGAGATATCTCAAATGGACCTGCCATGGAGCATTCGTTTCCGTATCAGGTCCATCTATTGGCGCACCTGCCAAGATGCCTACTTCAAGGAAAAGGTGGGGGAGCTGTACGGTCAAGGATACAGCCTGCTCCGCCCATTGTTCCTGTCGATAGGGGATCGATTTGTGGAAAGGAACGTCATCCGTTCCCGCGAGGACATTTTCTATCTTTACCTGCACGAGGTACGCCAGACCGTGGAAGGCGGTTGCGCCGACAACACATGCAACGACCTCCGGATCAGGGTGTCCATGAGGAGGAAGGAGATGGAAGGTCTCAGAGATGCTGTCCTTCCCTCCATCATATATGGGGAGAGGGCGCCACCCATGGAAAGGGTTGGGTCCAATTTCATGAAGGGCGTTGCCACATCTGGAGGTTATCATCAAGGCCCGGCCCGAGTGGTCAAGGGACTGGCCGACCTGAGCAAGGTCGAACCGGGCGATGTCCTGGTCATCCCCTACTCAGACGTCGGTTGGACGCCGCTCTTCGCCAAGGCCGGGGCGGTCGTGTCCGAGGCAGGAGGGATGCTGTCCCATTCATCCATAATCGCCAGGGAGTACGGCATTCCGGCCGTGGTGTCGGTGCCCGGCGCCACTTCCATCGAGGATGGGACGCAGCTGCTGGTGGACGGATACAAAGGCGAGGTGCGCCGGGTCTTGGATACGCCCTAATGGGATAGAATTATGTCGAGGATGCGTTCGGCGGCATTGCCGTCTCCCAGAGGGCAGGTCCAGTCCCGGCCCCGGCCGAACATCTCCCTCGCCCCGTCCAGGATCCTCTTGGGGTCAGCCCCGACCAAAATGTTTCCGCCCACCATGACCGTCTCTGGCCTTTCCGTTGAGTCCCTCAAGGTGACACATGGCACATGGAGGATGCACGCCTCCTCCTGCACCCCTCCGGAGTCGGTCAGCAATAAAGCGGCGTTAGCCTCCAACTGCAGGAAGTCAAGGTAGCCAACGGGATCGATGACACGGACCTCGTCGGGTATGACGATGGCGAAGTTGGAAAGGTTCTTCCTGGTTCTGGGGTGCAGGGGCAGGATGACCGGCAGTTGGAACTCCTTCGCGCAGGATACCAGTCCGTCCACAAGACCGCGCAGTCTCGCAGGGTCGTCGACGTTCTCCTGGCGATGCAATGTGCCAAGGAGATAGCCCCTGGGCCTCAGACCTAGCTCGTTCAAGGCCTTGCTTCGCCTGTTGGATATCTCCATGTTCTGCAGCAGAGCATCCACCACGGTGTTGCCCACGACATGGAGCTTGGTTGGTTCTATTCCCTCCTTAAACAGGTTCTGCCTCGAGACCTCGGTGGGGGCGAATAGCATATCGGAGATATGGTCGGCCAAGACCCTGTTGATCTCCTCGGGCATATGGCGGTCGTAGGAGCGAAGGCCTGCCTCCACATGCCCGATCGGGATGTTCAGCTTGACCGCCGCCAGTGCCCCGGCCAAAACGGTGTTGGTGTCCCCCTGCACCAGAACAGCATCCGGTCTTTCGTCGAAGAGAACCTTCTCAATGGCCATCAATATCGCGCCGGTCTGTTTTCCATGCGTTCCCGAGCCCACGTTCAAATTATATTGCGGGTCCGGTAGCTCCAGGTCCTGGAAGAATATCCGGTCCATCTCATATGAATAATGCTGGCCGGTATGAATAAGGATGAATTCAACGCTCCGCCGCTGGCAAGCACGCACCAGAGGGGCCATCTTAACGATCTCCGGTCTGGTGCCCAGTACTATGCACACCTTCATGCGGGACCAGGATATGGGCAGGCTCGATATAACACTATTCGGGGTCAGACGAAGAGGCTCTTGGCCTGGGCGATCAAGCGCTCCGCGTTCTGCCGGGGCAAGAGGCTGAGCACCCTCTCCTGCTGACAGAGCAGATCCTTGACCAGGACGATGTTGTTATCCAGCAGGGTCCGGATATCGCCCCTCCTCAACTCCAATATGGTCACCGGGTAGAGCCGGTGCCTTTCCACCAACATTTCCAGGCCGGCCTCCTCCGGGTACCTCCAGCTGAGCAGGCCCATGCCAACGCATTCGCCGTAATGCACCACCTCGCTCGAGAAACGGGTATTGGTGACCAGCCAAGGTTTGCTGAGCTTCAGCTTCTCCTGTAGATCTAGGAATCGACCGTAGGTGTAAAGGGCGGTCTGTATAGTGCACTTTATGCCCAGGGAGTTGTGGAACTTGCATTCCACCATATATCTGTGCTCCGCGTTTTCGGCCAGCACGTCCAGTTCATGCTGCACGCACCGTCCTTGCACGACCTCCCGCACCTTTACCTTATGCCCCATCTCCTGGAACAGCAGGCCGATGAAGGTCTCGAAATGGTGCCCCTCCGGGCCGAGGTTCATGATCGCCTTCTTCAGTCCAAAGCGCGTTTTGGAATCTGCTGCCAGTAGGGCGCGCACACGACGGTAGACCTCTTCCGTGGTGATGCCGTCATAGAGCTGACCCTGTAATCGGTCCAGTACATCGTCCGCCTCATCCGTCGGGACACCGGACCGCATGATGGCCAATCGGGTCTTCTCCGGATCGAACTCCTGCCTCTCGCCGGACCTCTTGATGACATACATCGAGAACACCACCGGATGTCCTGGACGGATAGAAAATCATTGCCCTTCCACGAGGTAGGCGCCTCAGCTTCTCAGCGTAGGGGAGAGGTCCATTTCCTCTATGTTTTCGGGAAGATTGTCATTATGCTCTGAAGGTACCATCGCCATCTCCGCCTCACGGAAGCTATCGCAGACCGCCGCTGTGGGGGCCAGTGCGTTCAGGTCCTTCTTGAAGAGCATGCATTGACCATTCTTGAACAGGAGGTTCAGGGTGATGAACCCGTTCCTGAGCTCCAGTTCCATGGACTTGATGACAGAGGTATATACGGCAGCCTTACCCCGGCCGGAGGTACGGGAGGTGCCACACTTGGTGATGAGCCCCATGTTCTCCATCTGGTAGACTATCTTATAACAGGTCGCGATGGGGAGTTTCGTTGCG
>JACXTP010000042.1 GCA_016919625.1 Methanomassiliicoccaceae archaeon | reverse complement strand
CGACATCATTGTTGGATATATCACAATCCATCACGGAGCATTCGTCAGACGAGAACACCCTGACACCATTCTGCGTGTTCGATGAGAGATCCCCCGACATGATGTGACAATCGAAGCAATCGTCCATCCTCACCCCGTTCTGAACATTGGCGACGCAGGTGGGGCCGGCGGTGACATTGGTGCACTGGGTGAGCATTATGCCATTGACTGTGTTACCTTCGGCCCAGTCCGCTCCCAGCTGTGAGTTCGAACAGGTGTCGAGGTAGATCCCATTGTTGTTATTATTGTACAATCGGTTCCCATCGGTGCTGATGTTCTGGCTAAGGGCCAGGTATATGCCTGGTTGTTCATTGAAGGAGAAGTTGCCACCCCTGACCGTTATCCCGTTCAGCTGCGTCCCGTAGAGCGCATACTGGTTGGCGGTGAAATTGACGTCCTCGATCAGCACATCCTTCGCGTCCTGGATATCGGTGGCGATGGAGTTGTTCGTTCCCGCGTCCCCCGACATGGTTACATCGTCTGAGCGAATCTGGAAACCGGTCCCCTCATTATCCGAGCAGTTGTTGTCCCTGAGCGTCGAACCATCGCTGGCTATCAAGCTGATCCCATCATGGTTCTGATGGCAGTAGTTATCCTCCACCAGGTTGTTCGGAGAGCTGTTGATCATTATCCCGACGTCGCTCAGATCACAGGTGTTGTTGTCCACCCGGCACGCGCTGCTCTGCAGCCAGATGTAGATGCCAGAGAAGGAGTTGTTGGTACAAGTGTTCTCAGTCACCCTAACCTCAGAGCCTTTGCCCACATCCACGCCGTGGTCCCTGTTGTCCTGGAGATCATTCCCTTTGACGAGGATGTCATTGCATTCGTAGAGGCCGATACCATCGTATGTGTCATAGACCTCGCAGCCCTCTATAGTGGCGTTCTCCACGGATGCCAGATAGATCCCGTCCCCAGAAGGGATATAGACATCGTCCGAGGTGTTGTGCACCACGCAGTTCCTGATTATGATGTGATGGTCGATGTTCCTGATCCTGATGCCGTTGGAAGCGTTATTGGCGTCGATGATATAGTTCTCTATGATGAACGGGTCTACGGCGCTGCCTGAACCGGCCCAGCCCTCGGTGTCCGCCATCGATTCCAGTTCGGCGTCGCTCTCGATGAAGATGGGTTCGTGAGGGGCTGCCTTCACCTCGCTTGGAGCCGAGACCAATATCAACAAGGACGTTCCGACGACGATCATGACCAGTAACAATGCTTTATACCGCATGCAAGGCACCTACAGCACTAAAAGAGGTCCAGGTTCTATATATTAAGGGGTCGGGGCGATTTTCACCTTTGATAATATGTTCTGGACACTTGGTTTTTAACGTTATTCAAGGGTCGGATAGCGATTTGAGGCGGCGATGGACCTACCCTCGGTCTGGAAAAGAACAAGGATGGTAAGGTGCATGATGCGTCTATGAGTAGAGAGGACCGCTGTCGGTGGGGGGACGACCCGTTGATGAACACATACCATGACCTGGAATGGGGGGTCCCGGTCCATGACGATCGCTCCCTGTTCGAGTTCCTGACCCTGGACAGCATGCAGGCGGGACTGAGTTGGATCACCATCCTGCGCAAGCGTGATGCCTTCCGCAAAGCCTTCGACGGTTTCGAAATCGAGAAGGTCTCGAGATATGACCAAGGGAAAGTGGAAGAACTGTTACAGAACCGGGGCATCGTTCGAAACCGTCGTAAGATCGAGGCGGCAATTACGAACGCCAAGTGCGTCCTCGAGGTGCAGAGGGAGCATGGCAGCTTCGATGTCTTTCTCTGGGGATTCGTTGATGGTAGAACGGTGCAGAACCGGTGGCATTCCTTCAAGGATGTGCCGGCCGAGACCCCCGAGTCCAAGCGCATGAGCGAAAGCCTGAGGGAGCGGGGCTTTCGGTTCGTCGGACCGACCATATGCTATGCGTTCATGCAGGCGGTCGGAATGGTGAACGACCACCTGGTGATGTGCTATCGTCATCAAGGGCTTGACCGATGAGCTAGGGACGCCCCTGGTAATTGTTGTGGGTAAAAAGAGACCCAGATAATTTTTATATGGGTGGCTCCGAAGGCTTGTCGCGACCAGTGCATCGCACGTGCGTCCAGAGGTTCGTTCATGACAAAAAAAGGTTTTATAAGTAACATAGAGAAGGATACGATCGCCAACACGGATTTCCGCCGCGTCCTCTATACCGGAAGATATAGCCAGCTCGTACTTATGAGCCTCAAGCCCGGTGAGGAGATCGGAGAGGAGGTGCACGATGATGTGGACCAGTTCTTCCGCTTCGAAAAGGGGGAGGGCAAGGTCGTCATAGACAAGGTGGATCATAAGGTCCATGACGGGATGGCGGTCATCGTCCCCTCGGGGGCGTTGCACAATGTCATCAATACATCGAAGAATGAGGACCTGCGCCTTTACACCATATACTCCCCGCCAGAGCACCAGGACAAGGTGGTGCGCCACACCAAAGCCCAAGCCATGGCTGATGAGGAGCACTATGATGGAAAGCCTAGTGAATGAGCCGAGAATCTGCTCTAATTTCGTTAAACCCCTTAGAACATTTTTCTTAGGCTTACATAATGCATTCAAAGGTTATCGCCGGTGCCATCGCATTGATGCTTGAAGTCGCCCAGATGATGTCCTGTCTAGACCGGTTCGATGGGAGACCCTTATTTGTCCCTGTCCTATCTTTGTTAAAAAAAATTAGACAAATATCTAATTCATTAAGATTATTGGAAATATAATGTATAATAATTTCGTATTTCTTAACTGTATGATTAGAAAAATTGAAATATGTTAGAAATTAAACTTATATTTCGATCGTTATGGACCCGGACGAAAGAATACATGGTTGGACCGACAGAGAGGTAATCGATCAATTAGAGAAACTGACTGGAGACACGGAGCGCGACATTGAGAGAGAGGCGCTGAGACGGCTATTGTTGAAAATTGAGAATGTGGGAAAAACCTGAACCATCCTGAATGATGGCGAGCGCAGAACGCCTGAAATGATGATGGTTCCAAATTCATGAGTCGATATCGATCCTGGTTCCGACCAAGGACGTCAGATCGAAGAGAACGAGGCGTTCTTTTTTAAAGAACCATGGTTATTCTGCCTTCCGATAGCTAGGGGAAATTGACATTGGCAGCGAACAATCCACAGATTTACGTCCTGAAACAGGGCACCAACAGATCCAAGGGCAAAGGGGCCCAGCATGAGAACTTCCGAGCCGCTAGGCTCATAGCGTCCTTGGTGAGGACCACCCTAGGCCCCAGAGGTATGGACAAGATGCTGGTCGACACCCTCGGGGACATGCAGATCACAAACGATGGTGCCACTATACTTAAGGAGCTGGAACTGAGCCATCCGGCCGCCAAGATGATGGTGGAGGTTGCCAAGGCTATGGACGAGGAGTGCGGGGATGGGACCACCTCCGCGGTCGTCCTTGCCGGGGAATTGTTGAAACAGGCTGACGACCTTGTGGATAAGAACATCCATCCCACCGTAATTGCCAAGGGATACAAGATGGCGGAGGAGAGGGCCCTCACCGACCTGGAAGAGCTCTCCTTGAAGGTCGATTATAATGACGTCAAGAGAATGAGGAAGGTGGCAGCCACCGCCATGATGAGCAAGGCCGTGAGCGCGGACCGGGAAATGTTGGCGGTCATCGCGGTGGACGCAGTGCGCGCTCTGGCAGAGAAACGCAACGGCGACCTCCATGTAGATCTCAAGAATCTTCAAGTGGTGAAGAGACAGGGGTCGTCGACCATAGCAACCGAGTATGTCAGTGGTGTGATCATCGATCGTGAACCCGTTTCCAGGGCCATGCCCACCAAAATCGAGAAGGCACGCATAGCGCTCATCAGCGGACCGATGGAGGTGGCCAAGACCCAGGTGGACGAGTACGTCGAGGTGTCCGAGCCTGAAGAGCTCAAAGCGTTCATGAGGGAAGAGGAGGCGATGCTCCGCAAACAGGTTGGCTTCGTCAAGGCCTGCAAGGCCAACGTCATCTTCTGCGGCAAGGGCATCGATGACCGGGTGCAGTACGACCTGGCTCAGGCCGGCGTCCTGGCGTTCCGAAACATAAGCGAGGGTGACCTGGACCTTCTGGCGAAGGCCACGGGAGCGGACGTCGTCACCAAGGCTGCCGAGCTGGAGAAGGAAAGCCTAGGAGCGGCGGAACTTGTGAGCGTCCGGGAGCACGAGGAGAAGGAATATGCCTTCGTGACCGGGTGCAAGAACCCCAAGGCGGTCTCGATATTCATCCGGGGCAGCACCATCCAAGTGGTGGACGAGATAGAGAGGTCCTTGGACGACGCATTCAACGTGGTCCGCCTGGCCGTGGAGGATGG
>JACXTP010000041.1 GCA_016919625.1 Methanomassiliicoccaceae archaeon | reverse complement strand
CTCCATCCTACCCTTCTCCATGGCCAGGTCGCCTTGGTTCATGCTCTCGTATGCTCTATGCACATGGAGCAAGCGTCTGAGCTCGGTCACCGGGTCCGGATGATCGTCCACCCTTAGGTCTACTGTCCTTTCCTCCCACGGCCTTCGGCTAGCACGACCCTTCACAACCAGCATAGCCGCGGATTGCCTGCCCCGAATGTCCCCGCCCGCAGTCTCTGCGGCCTCCAGCGCCTGTAACATGCGCTCTGCCAACGGACCTTTTGCCTGTCGGAAAGCCTTGGACATAGTCGGCCAGACCTTGTGATCTCCCATCATGTTCGCTTGGACCGTGTGGTCCTTTCCCACGATGTGACCGGCGGCGGGTATGCACCGTTTACCCGTGTACGCGGCCCCTTTGCCCGCCCTATCCATGATGGCCAATTGCCTCATGTCTCGACCCTCGTCAGCATCAACGAGCTCCTGGACCGCCTCCTCGGGCGACCTTCCTCTTCGAAGCAGTCCGAGACCTTTGCTTCCGAAGGAGGGGTTGACGAAGGATTGGGTCGCAACCACACCTGCTCCGGCCTTGCCCCAGATCACCACGCTACCCACCGAGAACCAGTGCGATTGCACCGCCGCCCCCAGCTCTCCCGTTTCGCGATCGTGGGCCAGGATGGAATAGGTGGCGGCGAATGGTCTTTCTCTGCCATATCGATGTACATGCTCTGCTCTCAACGCAGCACCATCGGTTTCAGGGACATATTAGGAGAAATAGCTTTCAGACGGGCTTAAGGCCTAAGTTCATTTTCTCGCCAAGCGACCTTGGCTACATAACGATTGGTCCATGACCGATTTCAGACGGAAAATGTGTTTTATTGAAAGTATACGTGGTCCTTGTCGACAATCGGTATCTCAGTCCAACCTGGTGACAAGGGGTGGCTTCCAGTTCATGGCTATCTCTTCCACCTTAGGGAAGTATATGTTCAAGGATAGAGTGAACCCTTCCATCGGTGCCGGTAACCAGTTGACCTCGCTGCCCCCCAAGGGAGGGAACGATTGGATGGACAGATCGATGGACCCATCCTTGTTCTCGATCAGGGCGTCCATGCTTCCTAACGAGCTGCGATCTAAGCGGTTTTTCGACAACTTGTGTGCGCTGTCGTATAGGACCAGGGACCAAAAGGCATTGGTCGGCGGTATACCATCCCTATCGAAATGCATCACATATTTGTTATTGCCGTCCAGTGGACGGCGCTCACTATCATACCCTGTCATGTAGCCGCGATGGTCATCGGGTAGGTCCATCCCCATCTGCTGCCCTGTCATCAGGGCCCTTTGCAGATGGTCCTTGGCATGTTCGACCGTCCTCGTCCGAGGGGCCCATATCTCCCAATCTTCGGCCTTGATATGGGCATCCACCTCTGCCATCGCCTTCCGAGCCTTTTCCGCCCCTTTGTCAATCGCCATGTGGGTGGTCCGATCGATGTCGATCAGAACCAACGATCTGTCCTTCTTATATCCAAGTTCCCCCAACCCCCCCAGGAACTTTTTCATCTGCGGGTCCGGTGGGTTGTCCTTCACGAGCTCGCTCATCATCTGGAGGAAGAACAAGGGGTCGATCTTTTCCAATTGTACCGACGGGTCGACATCGGTGATGATGGACCGGTCAATGCGGTGACGCTCAAAGCGACCGAGGAGGCGATTCATCTTGGCCGAGGTTCCATTCCCGAACGATTTCAGAGGTACCAGATGGACCGCCTCGCTCAATTCTCCCACCGGTTTCATCTCCTCCATGCCCTGGGATTGGATCTTACCGGATAGTCGCACCGTCCTGGTAGGGCATTCCAGCCGCATAACTCCCTTGGGGAGGGTCCCCTTGAAACCATGGGGCACCAAAGCAAAATTGCCCTTCCACTCCCCAGTGGTTCGGGTCCCAATAGATCGGAAAATATTCCCCCAGGCATCGAATAGCGATATCACATAGAACCGCCCCCTGATGTTGGGGACCGATAGAACCATTGGTTTGTCGTGAACGTCAAGCCAGGCAGAGAACTCCTTGAAATCAGGGTTGGGCAGGTCAGAAGCACTCATAGCGATTGGGTCTTGTTCGCCCCGGACCATTTGGCCCATGGGGGCTCTTCCCCCCTCTGCCTTAGAGACATTCGTCAATACCCTTCTATGATACTCCATCAGAATCAACGGGTACGCGAAGAGATGGGCTTCATATGCCAAGGGGACGAGTGAGGCCATTTCGTTCTTTTGAGATGTCGTCAATAGTATCTCTTTGTTGCTCAACTCTTCACCCCAGACTTTTTTCGGATAACGAACATAGAAGTCAAATCGAACATAAATAATACTAATTATTATTCAAAAAAATAAATATTTAAATGTGGCCTCACTTGGTGGATATTTCATAAATTATGAGTTCATTTGAAGATCTGTTCTAAAACAAGGTTTTTCAAAAAATATTTAGAAAGTGGTTTAGTTTGACCTGGGTTGCTAATCCGTCCAAGTTCGGAGATCACTTCGCCAGTACCAGGGTTGGCTTTCGGGATAAGGCCCCGCCAATCATGGTCCCCAAAGTGATCAATGCCGCCGCAAGAACGGCCATGTCCTCGCCCACGGCATTGTCGAAGACGACATCCGATGCAACCTTGATCACGAACAGAGTGATGATGAAGTACACTATGCTCAAAAGTATGAGTATCAGTGATACCACGATCACCATTAAAACTGCCATCAGTTCTTCCTTCATTTATTCCCTCCCCCCTTACGATAGGGTTGAATCCAAAATATGAATGCTGCAACGATATAAACGTTTGGATATCCTTAGGTCGCATGGGTCTTAATAAAAAGGGTATATCTATCAACCGCTGGATGGTGCCAATCCAATCGATTTTCCTTGGACAATTGGTAACGGAGATGCACGTTGGATTCTTATCAGTCTTAGAGCAATAGTCATCTAATATCTGAGAGATTGATGGAATAGCTCACAACAGCGGCATAGCAACAGTAATATGTCTGCATACTGGTTCCTGATGTCAGATAAGAGATGGGGTGGTTAATTGGCGGATGAGAAGAAATCAGCGATGGGCAGCAAGATCATGAGCGGTTCCCCCGCTTCAGACTATTTGATCGGTGGGGAGGAGATCAAGTGGCAGGGAAAACCGGCGGCCATCATCATTTTGGGGAAGGGACTGGTCCTTACCATACTTGCGATCATCTACATGGCAGCGATGGTCCTCTATCATCCTGACGATTGGGGGATCATCTTGATCGCCTTGGCCGTTTCCTTCATAATGATAGTTGCGGACAGGCCGTTGGGAATGTTGGCTGGCGTATCTGGGATATTGATCGCTGGGGCCGTTGCCTTGGGATGGTTGAGCCTGGAGGAACATCTTTGGGTGGTGGTGGTCCCACTGATTTTCTCATTGTTGGCCCTGCTCTTCAACATGATCTATCTGAATCGAGTGCTCTTCATAGTGACTGATAGGAGGATCATCACCCGCTATGGTCTTTTCACATTGAGATACACAGACCTCGGCGTCGACAAGGTGCAGAACGTCACCGTCATCCAACCATGGTATGAACGCATACTCGGTTTCGGGGACATATATTTCGCCACCGCAGGGGAGCGAGGTGGTATCGACTATCAATCCCCCGGCATTAAGCTGATGACCGGGGGGGCGATCACTTGGGAGGATATTTCCAATCCTTTCGCGGTGGTCAAGACAGCCAACGAGGTCATGAACCCGAGTGCTATGCCGGTTAGGATAGTAG
>JACXTP010000040.1 GCA_016919625.1 Methanomassiliicoccaceae archaeon | reverse complement strand
ACCGGGGCTAGCAGAAAGAGGCCGATGGACATCAGCACATAGGCGCTGCTTATGGCCACCACTGCCAGGATGTAGGCGGTCAACTGTTGCCAAGGCAGGCCAGCAGGCAGCAGCACCACCAAGGCGGATATGACCGAAACCGGTAGCACGACCAACCACCCCTGAACCACCCTGGCCCAGATCAATCGGGTCTCGCCATGGGGGGCCTTGCGGTAGACGAACAGATTGTCCTTGCCCCTGGCCGTCACCTCGCCCACCACGAAGACACAGAGGAAGGCCATCATCCAGGAGATCGTGAGCAGAGCGACGCTGGCATAATTGCCTGACGGCGTGGAGTTGAGGAGGAACAGCTCCATCAGGATTACCAGCCCGACGATGTAGATCACTCGGGAGAGATTCTCCATGCGCCTAGTGTAGTCCTTGAGCAGAGATACAACGACCACTGAAAATTGGCCATTGGCGGTTAGGGTTCGGACGGTCCTATAAATCACCCCTTCTCGAGCGGCACGGGTTGAGGAGAAGCTCACCGGCTCGAGATCGTAGGCCAGACCGGAAAGCTTGCTCCCCACGTACAAGGAGCCGATCAAGAACATGAACATGGTACTGAAACCAAGGACCGTTATCTGCCAGTTACCCCCGAGGTCACCGGGATTGCGCAGGAAGATTACCACCACGTCTGCCCCCCAGGAACTTGGTAGCAACCAAAGGACCGTCGGTAATGCTGAACCCCCCTTCTCCATCGCATCGAACAGACCGCCGTTCATGATGCCGTACATTACCGCGACAAGTGGCAAGGCTATCATCGTCGCCAGGGCCTGTCCCATGTCCCTTCCTCGAGGGGTCCGTCCCAGGCGGGCCTTGAGCACCGCCGCCACTAGTACGCCTATCCATAGCCCTGACACCACCACCAATAGGAACACCAGGACCGATAGGGCGACCTGGGCGGGGGACATGCCGAAGGGTATGAAGAGGGCCAAGAAGGTCCCGGCAATCAGCACGACCACCAGACAATAGAATGGCAAAGAACCGAGGAAACGCCCCACCAAGACGTCTATTGGCCTGACCGGCGATGCTAACACCGCCTCCAGCGGCGAGACCCGGTTGTCCTGCAAGGTCTGCATTATCGGGATGGTGATGATGCTCGCAAAGATGATCAACAGAATGACCTGCATGAACCCCAGGGCCTGGTCCGAAAGTATGAACTGGGACGTGTAATTCTCGAATACGGTGAAGACCGCCGGTGCCAGGATGAATATGTAGAGGATGATAGCGAACGCGGCAAGCAGCGGCAAGGTGTACCTCCACCGCCTGATCCCGCTGGTCCTCACCATGTACTCGTACTTGGCAATGATCGCCCATTTAGGGGGCATGACCATTCCTCCAGGATAGGAGCTCCTCTCGGTCCACCCCTCCGGTCAGGCGCATGAACGCCTCCTCCAGGTCCGAAGCCCCAGAGGCATCCTGAATCTGCTTGGAAGTTCCCAAGGCCACCAGGCGTCCCTGGTTGATGACGGCGATGCGATCGCATACCTCCTCGATCAGCGAAAGTATGTGACTGGACACGAAGATGGTCTTGTTGGCCTTCTCGGACAGTTCCTTGATTAGGTCTTTTACCATAAGGCTGGCCCGGGGATCTAGGGCAGATGTGGGTTCGTCCAAGAAGATGATGGGCGGGTCGTGTATGAGGGCGGCGGCTATCAGGACCTTCTGTTTCATCCCTTTGCTGAAACCTTCCATCAGCTCATCCCGGCGGTCGCCCAACCTGAACAATGTCAACAGTTGATCGATCCGTCTGGGAAGGATGTCCTTGGGGACATTGTAGAGCGCACCCATGAATTCCAGGTACTCGGCCGGGCTCAATTTCTCATACATCCCCGGTGTCTCGGCGAGCAGACCGGTGGACGTCTTTACTCCAACAGGCTCAGTGAGAACGTCATATCCGTTGACCCAAGCCCTACCTGTGCTAGGGCGAATGATACCGTTGAGGATGCGGATGGTAGTGGTCTTACCGGAACCATTCGGTCCCAGGAGGCCAAAGGTCTCACCTCGGTGCACTTGAATGGAGAGGTCGTTGACCGCCCCTATCTCCTCCCGTTTCCCGAATCGCTTGGTGATCATTTCGGTCATTATTACCGATCTGCCGCTCGCCGTTTCAGCCATATCAACACTGCTTGCAAGGTGGGTGTATAAGTACGCTAAGCCCCGGAGAAAAAAATTGTCAGTCAATAGTATGTCTATCTTTCGCATTCTATCATTATCGATAATGGTAAGAAACTGGTCGATAGCGATGGGCGCCCGGAGCGACGGGCATCATCCATCCAAAGCCGATTTGCTACACCAGGAACTTCAAGTCGAGATCGACATGTGACCCTGACCAAGGCGGGCATGTTGGAGGAGGCTCGATTTGGCGGATGAAACGGTTATATCGCCCCCTGGTGTTAGCCGAGGGGAGGCGTTTCATGGTCGGGGGATCGAGCGAGGACTGGCGTTCGGTGGTCGGGGATTGCTCTGGATGCCCCAGGTACAAGGAGAAGCTACCGTTGCTACTTACAAGGGATTCGACCTCATTGAGGAAGGTCCGCTTCGTGGTGATCTCCCAGGAACCTGGTTTAGCGCTAAGGGCCAAGGGTCGCTCGGCGGAGCAATACCTAGCCTCATTGTGCAAGGAACCATCCCCAGGAATGGCGGCCCTCGCGGAAGATCATACGGCACAATCTGTGGCGAAGGTGGTCTCTATTTTCGATAGGTTCGACCCGGCCAAGGATGATATCTATTGGACCTATGCCTTGAAATGCTGTCCGATCACCTCGGACCGTGATATCACCAAGGAGTGGCGTAAAGCTGGAAGGACTTGCGCAGAGCACCTCAAGGCGGAGCTGGAGAGGATCGGTCACGATGACATCTATGTACTGGCCATAGGGAAATACGCGACCGAGATGTGCCTATACCTCTTTGATGGACAAGATATCGATCAAGACATAAGCATCAGCGAGGTCATGCAAAACAACAAACTTCCTATGATCTTTCAGCTTAAATGGAAGAGCGGGAAGGTCCAACGTTTTCATCTCTTCCTTTTCACCAATCCAGGGAAGGACGTGTGCACCGTCCAACGCAAGGGAGGTAAGATGACCGTGGACGAGATCCAGAGACTAGAGGCGACCCGAATACGGGAGCTCAGGGTGAAGTGAACATCGATTCGTAACCCATGACGTTAGAATGCGCTCTCGAACCTCAGTCCCAATCGGACACACTCGTCCCTGATGTAACGTGCCTGACGTCCCATTTGCGCGAAGTCGGTGAGGCAACTGGTCGTCCTCAACACTTTCGCCCCCAGCAATGCCTCATCTAGTCCGGGGCGGGGTCTGAGACGGTCTACCATTACACGTTCGCAACCGACCGCTTTGACCTCCATCAGCAGGGCGGAGAGATCATGGTCCTCAAGGAAAGGCAGGACCGGGCCGATCATGACATAACTGTTCACCCCGACCTGGGACAGCTCGCCCAACGCCGCGATGCGCCGTCGGGGGGAGGGCGCCCCTGGCTCTATCCTCTTGGCCAGACCCTCGTCCGTGCATGTCACGGTGATGCCCACCTCGGGCCTCCTGGTGGCGATGATGAGCTCCAGGTCACGCAATACCAGGTCCGATTTTGTCAAGATGGATATCGGGTTGTCATGCCGCGAGATCTCCATTAAGCACTTCCTGGTGAGGAGCAGCACCCCCTCCAGGGGTTGGTAGGGGTCCGTGACGGTACCAATGCCGATGACGCCCCGTTTGGTCTTCAGCTCCCGGCTGAGCCCCACAGGCAGGTTGGCCCGATAGTCGACCCTTGTCGCCCAATCAGACCGGTCCCGCTTCAACACGTCCGGGGCGAAGCAATAAACGCAGCCATGCTCGCAACCGACATAAGGGTTAAGGGCGAGGTCCAGGCCTGGCAGGTTGGAAAGGGGCAGGGCGACCTTGCACCGCACCTCCTTGGCCGAAACGCCTGATGGCATCTCCTTCCGACCATCGTCGAGGAAGAAGTCCAGGTCACGCGTAATCATCTATCCTCCGCTGCCTAAGGTAGTCCTTGAGCACCTCACTGGTCGAGATCCAGCGACGGATGGGGATGTCCATTCGCTTCGAGACATGCACCAACGCCTCGTTCAACGATGGGAAGCGGTTGCATGTCTGGGTAAGGGCCCGCCTGACGTTCTCCCTAACGTTCCAGACCCCGACCGGCATGATGTAGCCCGGGTGCGCCTCCCGGAATATCACCGCTCCTGCCTGCCGACGCTCCTTCATCAGGAGCTCGTTCACGGCCAGTCGGGCGGCATAATAGCACCCCCCGATCTCCGCATATTCCTTGCGCCCATTGAAGAGCTCGTGGGAGGAGATTATCTCGATCTGCTTGCCCAGAGGGTTCCAGGCGGTGTTTGGGTACCAGGCCTCGATCAGCTCGTACCTCCAGGAGGTGGGCATGAGCAGGACGGACCAGCGGTTGTCCAATTGGTCCCAGTCGTAGACGCGCCATTCGTCTATGGTCGGATAGGTCTTGGTGACCTTCAATAGCTGCTTCCCCAAGGTGTCGTCGACCGCGGTGATGCTCCAACGGGTGGGCACCAGTCGGCGGTTCCTCTCTATGCCGAACGCCCCCACGCTGAAAGCCTTCTGGATCTTGGAGATGAGCACGCCCTCCTTGTACAAATTCCGCACCGCCTCCACCGCCTTCAGGTCCGTGTCGTAGAAGGCCTTCTCCACCTTATGGTCGTACTTAGGGTTCGAAATATCGAAACTGTTGAGCTTGGCCGACGGTCCGAACGGTTGGATCTCGTCGTCCAGAACGATCTTGCCGCTGGGCCGCTTGGCGAAGTTGGCCTCCACGTCCACCGAGTTGACGCATAGTGCCAGGTCCCTGGTGTAGTCCATCATCCTGCCAGCGTTCTGGAACTCCTTGACACCCACCTGGAACTTGCCCCTCACCAGCCGGAAGCGGAAGTCCACTATCTCCTCGATCGACTTCCCCACCCATGTCTCCGGGGTGTCCATGGCCGAGGTGTCGCCGAACTCGGGCGGGACCAGCGGCCCCACCTCCACCTTGGGATATCCATAACGGCCGATGAATACCCCAGGAGGGCTGCTGCCCGCCAGGTCCACCGTATCCAGCATCTTCACTGTCCTGGACCGGGCATAATATTTGACCATCAAGGCGCACTTGTCCTTGCCGCAGAGGTTCTTGGAACCCTTGCACAGGACGCAAGGGCTGGACCGAGGACCTTCCATCGGCTCTATTGGTCCAAAAAGGTCCTTGATGCTCGGATCGATGCCTGTATAGCCCATGCTGCCCCTTTTCTCTACCTCGGCTAAGTATTTGTACCTTGCCAGGGGGACCGTGAAACTTGTCGGTTTACCCGGTCCAAGATATGATGTTACCGTCCCACCAGCGGGTCTCCCCGTTGCCCTTGACAAGACGGACGTTGGTGCCCAAGATCCGATACTTCCTCATGACCAAGAGGTCTACAAGGGTATCATCGATGGTGGTGGTGAAGAACAGCCTTCCCGCCCCAGCATTATGTGACAATGCCTCACAAGATGACAGCAGTGCCGCGCCAACCTCGTTCCTGTTCCGGGAGGCGGGGTCCACCAGCATGAGACGCAATTGATGACCGCCCAGGTCCCTGGATCCCTCCGTATGTAGCACCGCCAGACCGTTCAGGGAACCGGAATCGCTGATGGCTACCAACGCCTTTCCGATGGCCATGACCCCCTGGACCTCGCGAGATAGGTCCAATCCCGGGCAGATCGAACGACAAAGGTCCGAGATAGATTTGGACCATGCTGGGATGTCATTTTCTTCTAAAGGAGACACGGAAGGTGCAATTATCTGGGTGTCGTCCAGCCTCTTATCGAAGAACGGGGCGTCACCGACGGGGCGGTATCTTCTGGACTCGTAGAAGGAGACGGACCCCCGCCGTTCGGCCATGGCCTCAAGACCGATGCTCTCGCATCCTTCATCTGCTAGATAGCCCTCGGCGGCCTGAAGCAACGACCTCCCGATGCCTTGCCTTTGCCAGGATGGGTCAACTTCCATGGGGCCGACCCACCCCACCTTGCCCCAGGCATGGGCGTAGATGGCCCCGACCATCCTATCTCCAGACCAGGCCGCAAGGCTGCCCCCTGGGTCCATGGACATGTAGGTCCTAAGCACCATCTCCGGTTTGAGAGGGTAGTCCAGCTTTATCCCTGTCTCCTTCTGGAGGACGTCCTTCCAGACCCCCTGCGCCAATCGCTGCGCTTGCTCGACCTGGTCGGCCCTCAAAGGCCGTATGTCATGGTCAAGCGGGATCAATTGGCCGCCCCCTCATTGGACATGCCTGCGGCACCTGAGACTGATCAATGCCGCCGTCGCTCCCGCCGCCACACCGTTGTCGATGTTTACCACGACGAGACCAGGGGAGCAGGTCTGCAACATGCCCATGAGAGCCGCCTCCCCCTTTCCGCCATAACCATACCCGACCGAGGTCGGAACACCTATGACCGGGACGTCGGTCAGACCGGAGACCACCGTGGGCAAAGCGCCTTCCATGCCTGCCACCACCACCAACACGTCCACACCCGCATCAATCATCTTCATCAACGGGCCCATGAACCGGTGTAGTGCGGCCACCCCCACATCATAGGATGTGACGACCTGGCAGCCCATCGCCTCCGCCACCGCCTTGGCCTCCTCGGCCACCGCTATGTCCGAGCTGCCCGCGGTCAAAATGCCCACCATGCCCTTTGCGACCCTTTCCCTCCGCTTGTCCACCACTATCATCTTGGCCCTTTCAACGTATCGGACCGTTTCCCCATCGACGACCGACTTGACCGCTACGAGATGCTCAGGCGATGCCCGGGATACCAGGATCACCTCCCGGTCCGATAACACCCTCCCAACTATGTCGGCCACCACCTGGGGGCTCTTCGTCTCCCCGAAGATGATCTCAGGAATGCCCCGCCTCGCCTCCCGGGCATGGTCGAAGATGGTATGTTCACCGATCACCTCGAGGAAGTCCAGCTTGAGCAATTGCTCGGCCCGGTCCAAGCCGATCTCGCCACGTTTGAAACGTTCCAGGACGTCCCGCGCGTTCATAGCGCATGATTCCATGAACGTCTATTTTTGTATTGCTGCGAAAAGAAATGAATGAAAGGGGTTTGGGACGGGCGTGTCACTTCTTGGCCGGGGCGGGAGCTTTGCTCTCGGCAGAATGTAGGCGAATTCCCAGCACGATGAAGATTATCCCGTATATGATGGTGAACAGACCGATGACCCAGACCAGGGCGACCGCTCCATCGTATGGTTCGATGACGAAGATCGACCCGACGATCAAGGACAATATTCCGCCAATGACCATCAACCATCTTGTGTCCTTCATATCCTTGGCCATCAAGCCCGCGAACAGCATGACGATGCCGGTGATGATCAACCATAGGCCCCAGAGGAACATCAGGAACTTGACGGTCATATCAGGGTACACCAGTATGATGATCCCGAAGGCGACGCCGACCAGGCCGAGCATTAGCCATCCAAGGTTCTTCTCCTCTGACTTTGCCGTAAAGTAGGAAATGACCGCGAATATTCCGAAGAACAGCGCGACCGCCCCGATCAGCCATACGACGATAGTCAATGTCGGCTCAGGGTAGACCATCATCAGGATCCCCAGGATCAATAGACCTACCCCCAACCCTAGTACCACCGTCCAACTCATCTTGCTGATACCGGCCATGGGATTTACCATGTCCATTTTATCTTTAGCATCTTTAGTATCTGCCATTGAATTCCTCCCTACAGTAATTGCTATCCCTAACCGAAAAGGTCCGGGGAGACAATTTCAATGTGATTTGTCGTTCATTTATATAAAGATAACTAAAGATCGGAGCAAGTTTGGATCATCCAGAGATTGTGAATAATTCTATCATGTCGTTCGAAGATAGCGTCCATGCATTGAGCGAACCTTTGACTAAATTCCGAGAGATGGTCCGGTCCCTGGCCACCTACGATGGTGTAGCGGTGGCCTTCTCTGGAGGTGTGGACAGCAGCCTTGTGCTTTTCGCCGCCAAGGAAGCACTAAGGGACCGGGTGGTGGCGTTCACAGGGGTGTCACCGATGTTCCCCCATTGGGAATTGGAGCAGGCCCGTATCGTGGCGAAGGCAATCGGGACGGATCTTGTGGAGGTCGATTGCGACGTCCTGGAAGTTGAAAAGGTGGTCGCCAACGGACCGGACCGCTGTTATCATTGCAAGACGGCCATACTCGGTCACATTAAGGAACTGGCCAAGGCCAGGGGTTTGGGTCAGGTTGTGGATGGCAACAACGCCGACGATGTCGAGACCGGTCGACAGGGGATCAAGGCGGTGGTCGAGAGTGGGACACGCAGTCCCTTGGCCGAGGTCGGCCTCACCAAAGAGGACGTCAGGGAGCTGGCCATGTTATTCGGTCTGCCAAGCGCGGACAAGCCCTCCTCCGCCTGTCTGGCGTCCAGGCTCCCGTTCGGCGAGCCCTTGACGTTGAAGAGACTGGAACAGGTGGAGCGGGCCGAGGATAGGTTGCGCGCCCTTGGCATTGGTCAGTTGAGGGTTCGACACCATGGTCAGATCGCCCGTATCGAAGTGGGGTTGATGGACATCAGCAAGGTCCTTCTGCATCGAGAGGAGATCGTCCATGACCTGAAGGAGATAGGGTTCACCTATGTCACCTTGGACCTGGAAGGGTTCCGGAGCGGTAGCTTGGAAGAGTCCGTCCTCAGGTCGTGATGGCCGACCCACAATCGGGCCATCCTACATGCTCGATCTTGTGAAATTGACGTCATCGATCAGTACCGCCGGGGCCAACGTCGGTATCTCCGCCACCCACCACATCGCCCAACTGCGCTCCCTTCCCATGACCCTCAGGTTGGAAAGGATGCGAGGAAGGTTGTCGCTGGTCTTCAGCTCCTTTATGGACCCAGCGATCTGACCGTCCTTGATAGCGAACATGGCATCCCGGGGGATGCTGGAGAAATCGCCACGAGCGTAGTCCGGCGAAGCCCATAGCCCCGTTGACGATGACCCGAATGTAAATCCCCTTCGTATATCGAAGGAGGATACCTCGAGTGAGCCATTCTTCAGGAGGATGGACTTACCTTCGTCGGCCTGGAACCTGGCCCCGGCGTAAGGGGCACCGTCCTACAGCGCTTGGATCACCGAGTAGCATAGCTGGTCCACCATAAGACATTCCCCCTTAACGGCCATTGATGTTGAACGGATGCCTAATAATCTTAACAATGATATTTTACGAGCCTAAACTTGATGACAAGGGCTCGGAGGCTACAAACCATTATCCGTGATGAGTTGGCTATTTCGCCGCATGATGGTCTCGGTCACCTTGCTCCAGTATGATCACGGTCTCATCCGGCAGGTCATAGACGTCCTCGGTGTGGTGGTAAAGAAAAAGAATGCGAACGAACACATGGAGGACGTCAAAGACATGGCCATGTTCCTGGATCAGTTCATCGACAAGATGCATCATGCCAAGGAGGAGCGCTTCCTTTTCCCTAAGGCAGTGGAGCTTCAGGCCATGCAACAGAAGGATATGGACGAACTGGTGGCGGACCATACTGCGGTCAGGCAATTGGCGAAGGAGATCTTGGAAGAGGTGAGGAGGGAAGATATGGAGGCCTTCTACCGGGATGCCTACACCATGGTCCTGACCATGCATGCCCACATCCTCCGCGAGGAGGAGACGGTCTTTCCGTACATGGATGAACACCTTGGGGAGGAGGCGGATTCCTTCGTATACAAACGCTATGAGGACTACATCATGCGGAACTTCCCTCCAGATTTCTATGGGGGGATAGAGGAAATGGCCAGCAGGGTCCAGGACCATATCCTAGGCAAAGGCTATTTCCAGGGGTTGAAGGAACCCTGGAAGTGAAAAAGCGCCGAGGGAGAGATTTGAACTCCCGAGGGATGAACTCCCAGTAGTTATCCCTTCGCCGAGAACGGCGATTCGAGACTACCGCCCTACCGGGCTGGGCTACCTCGGCCTGGCCCCTAATCATTACTTACCCCTATTTCTATTTTGAGCCATTTGAAACGATGATCGCCAAAAAGGTATTTATCGCTGGGTTGCCTCACAAGGAAGGGTGCTCGAAATGAAGGTAACGGTCGTCCTGAACAAGCGGTCAGAGGTGCTTAATCTAGACGAAGATGCGACCATCGAGAGCCTTCTGGGCAAGTTGGATCTCTATCCTGATGCCCACATCGTCCTCAGGGGAAAGACCCCGGTGCCTTTGAGCGACCGCCCCAACGATGGTGACGAACTTCGCATCATCAAGGTGGCATCGGGCGGTTGACCCTATACCCCTTCCCGCATTATGCGTTCGACCCTCGTCATGTCCAAATGGGGGACCACCACCCGGGAGAGGTCCTCGAGAGCTTTTCTCCACATCTCCCTCACATCTCCATCTCCCCCCTCCCCTGTGGCTTGGAGCCCGAGCTCCATGCTGTCCTCCGCCGGGGCCCGGAAGCGATGGTATGGAAGCACCCCCAGGCAATGGCATCGCATCTCCAGCTCCAACCGTTGGATGCCGCTT
>JACXTP010000039.1 GCA_016919625.1 Methanomassiliicoccaceae archaeon | reverse complement strand
GATGACATGGACTATAGCGTCCACCACCTCGGTAAGGTTGTGGGGCGGCATGTTGGTGGCCATGCCCACGGCGATGCCGGCGGTCCCATTGACCAGAAGGTTCGGCAGCTTGCCCGGCAGGGTGGATGGTTCCTTGAGGCTGCCATCGAAGTTGTCGACGAAATTAACGGTGTCCTTGTCGATATCGCCCAACATCTCCATGGCGATGCGGCTCAGACGACATTCTGTGTAACGCATGGCCGCAGCCTCGTCCCCATCGACTGAGCCGAAGTTGCCCTGGCCATCGACCAGGGGATAGCGCAGGGAGAAGTCCTGGGCCATGCGGACCAATGAGTCGTAGACGGCCGTGTCCCCGTGCGGGTGATATTTGCCCAACGCTTCTCCAACGACCCTGGCACTCTTCTTGTGAGGCTTGTTGGGAAGGAGCGAGAGCTCGCTCATAGAGTAGAGCACGCGGCGATGCACTGGTTTAAGACCGTCACGCACATCAGGCAGCGCCCTGCCCACGATCACGCTCATGGCGTAATCGATGTAGCACTTCTTCATCTCCGTCTCGATGGGTTTCAGGATGATGTGGCTTGAGACCGGTTCCGGTTGAGGGGCGGGGGCGGTGTCGGTCGGGATCGGTTCGTTGTTGTTGGGTTGCTCGTCTGCCATCTTCTCCCCTCCTACACGTCCAGGTTCTCCACTTCCTTGGCATGGGCCATGATGAACTCGCGCCTTGGTTCGACGGCGTCGCCCATCAGGATGGTGAACAGCTCGTCCGCCTTCACCGCATCATCGATGGTGACCTTCTTCAGCATGCGAGTAGTCGGGTCCATCGTGGTCTCCCAGAGCTGGTGAGGGTTCATCTCGCCCAGGCCTTTGTACCTGGAGACGTTCGCTCCCTTGCCCATCTCCTCCACGGCCTTCTGCATCTCCCGGTCGTTGAAGGCATAGACCTCCTTGGCACCCTTGGCGATCTTGTATAGCGGCGGCATGGCTGCATAGATGTGCCCTTGCTCGACGAGCGGTTTCATGTGGCGATAGAACAGGGTCAGGAGCAGGGTGCGGATATGGGCCCCGTCCACATCGGCATCGGTCATGATTATGACCTGGTGATAGCGCAGCTTGGCGACATCGAACTCCTGCCCTACGCCAGTGCCCAATGCGGTGATGAGGTTCCTGATCTCCTGGTTCTTCAAGATCTTGTCCATGCGGGCCTTCTCCACGTTGAGGATCTTTCCGCGCAATGGCAGGATGGCCTGGAACTCCCGGTTGCGGCCTTGCTTGGCGCTGTTGTGAACAAAGACGCCGGCCGCTAGGGCGAAATTGTGAGTTTGGGGGACCTCGATGTCGTAGACGTCGGTCCTTTCTTCCAACCGTTCTACCGATATGACCTTGTGATTCTCACGGACCACCGGGATCGGTGTCCCTTCGGGGGTGAAGTCCTCATACAAAGGCATCAACGAAGAACCATTGGACAGGTCGTCTGCCTTCTCAAAATGGCCGCTCCGGAGCATGAAGAGGTGATCTGGTGTGCATACGATGACCTCCCCGTTGTCCAACGTTACTTGGACGACCTCGGCATCCTTCCGAGTGAGACGAGGTTGCATCACATCCGCTGTAGCGATCGTGCCATCCTTAAGGACGGTGTAGCATCGATGCCCATAACCATTCGCCTGTTCGGCGATGATATCAACGAAGCTCAGGTTCCTCCCATCTGCCAACGCGACCTTCGTATCTCCGGAGAAGCATCCACCTGCCGAATTTCCTTCCACGATGTAGATCTCGCACTTGGCCGGGTCCCTCTCGGAGCAATCGGCCAACTTTCCTGGTAACGATGCCGTCTCCAGGAACCCTTTGCGCCTGGTCAGGTCCCGTGCTTTACGCGCCGCCTCACGGGCTTGCATGGCCAGCAGGCAACGGTTGATGACCGCCTCGGCCACCTTGGGGGTCTCCTCGAGGAAGATGCTCAGCTTCTCGCTTATCACCGAATCCACGATGCCTTTGACCTCGGAGTTGCCCAATTTGGTCTTTGTCTGCCCTTCGAACTGAGGTTCGGGTATCTTGATGCTCAGGATGGCGGTCATGCCCTCCCGGACGTCGTCGCCACTGAGCAGCTCCGCCCCTTCCTTGATGAACTTGTTCTCCAGGGCGTAATCGTTGACGGTGCGGGTCATGGCGGAGCGGAACCCGGCCACATGGGTGCCGCCCTCGATGGTGTTGATATTGTTAACGAATGAATATGAGTTCTCAGAGTAGGAATCGGTGTACTGCATCGCCACCTCGACGATGATGTTCTCCCGCTCCCCTATCAGATAGATGGGCTTCTCGTGCATCACCTGTTTGTTCTTGTTGATCATCTGCACGAACTCGACGATCCCGCCCTCGTAGTGGAACCTCTCCTCTCGGCCGTTCCGCAGGTCCTTGAAAAAGATGGCCGTGTTCTTGTTGAGGAATGCCAGGTCGCGCAGCCGGCTCACCAATATCTCATCGTCGAAGCTGGTGTCCGGGAAGATCTCAGGGTCGGGCTGGAAGGTGATGGATGTGCCTGTGCCTTCCGCCTCCCCGACCACCTCCAGGGGGACGACGACGTGGCCCCGCTCGAAGCGGATGTGGAAATCCTTGCCCTCGTGCCTCACCCTCACGTCCAGCCATGCGGACAGGCTGTTCACGACCGATAGACCGACCCCATGGAGACCTCCAGAGACCTTGTAGCTCTTACGGTCGAACTTGCCTCCGGCGTGAAGGGTGGTCATCACCATCTCCACGGCGGGCTTGTTGTACTTCGGCATCATGCCCGTCGGTATCCCCCGACCGTCATCTGTGATGGTCGCCGTCCCATCTGCGTTGATCGTGACCTCGATCCGAGAGCAGAACCCGCCCATGGCCTCATCGATGCTGTTGTCAACGACCTCGTACACCAGGTGGTGCAGTCCGCGGGAATCTGTGCTCCCGATGTACATGCCCGGCCTCTTCCGGACCGCTTGCAGGCCTTCGAGCACCTGAATGCTCTCGGCGTTGTAACTGGAATCTTCCATAGGATCAGCTCATGTGTGTGCTTTCTCAGCGAATCGAACCAGGGGAGCATACTTCCATTTTCGAGGTATCGAGCTACCTCTGTCCCATCCCTTGCTCAACCTTCAGATATGGCATGGGGATATTAATACCCTTCCACTTCAATCTGGCTTTATATATGGGGCGTGTCTTTTTTCTCGTTCTTTTGGGCCCCTCGGCCGCGTGTTTCTTAATGGGCGTGAAGGATCGCCCTGCGAGGGCCGCGCCACCAGACGATGTTCCTTCAAAAAGGCTTTAACGCTGGAGCGATTTAACGAGGCCCTGATGACCCTGATGCGTAGGGCCCAGCATGGCGTGACCGAGGAGATCGAGATCGTCGCCGCCAAGGAGAACGTTCCGATGGACGTGCTGCGGAGGCGCGTGGCCAGCGGGCGCGTTGTGATCCCAAGGAACGTCAACCGTGACATCGAACCATGCGGCATAGGCGAAGGCCTTTCGGTGAAGGTCAATGTCAACCTGGGCACGTCCAAGGACCGAGTGGAGGTCGAGGAGGAGCTGGAGAAGCTTCGGGTGTCGCTGCGCTACGGGGCCGATACCATCATGGACCTGAGCACCGGGGGCGACATCGACGCCATCCGGCGACAGATCATCAAGGAATGCCCGATACCTGTAGGAACGGTGCCTATCTATCAGGCCGGGCTCAGAGCGGCCAGGCAATCGGCCGTGGTGGACATGAGCGAGGACGACATGTTCAACGGCATAGAGAAGCACGCCAAGGACGGCGTGGACTTCATGACGGTGCATTGCGGGATCACCAAGGAGAGCGTGGCCAAACTTACCCGATCCGGTCGCATCACCGACGTTGTGTCCAGGGGCGGCTCGTTCCTGGTGGCCTGGATACTTCACAATGAGCGGGAGAACCCCCTCTATCAGAATTACGATTATCTCCTGGAGATGGCCAAGCGCTATGATTTCACCCTGAGCCTGGGAGATGGTCTTAGACCAGGCTGCCTCCACGATGCATCCGACCGCGCCCAAGTGCAGGAACTGGTCATCCTGGGGGAATGCGTCCGGCGCGCCAGGGAGGCGCAGGTCCAAAGCATGGTCGAGGGCCCAGGGCACGTGCCGTTGGACCAGATCGAGGCCAACGTGCGCATGGAGAAGACCATTTGCGACGGGGCTCCGTTCTATGTCCTCGGGCCCTTGGTCACGGACATCGCTCCTGGTTATGACCATATCGTCGGGGCCATCGGAGGGGCCTTGGCCGCCTACCATGGTGCGGACTTCCTTTGTTACGTTACGCCGGCGGAGCACCTGTGCCTTCCCGATGTCAGCGATGTCAAGGAGGGTTTGATGGCGAGCAAGATCGCCGCGCACGCCGCCGACGTGGCCCGAGGCAACGGGAGGCAGAGGGACGACGCCATGGCCCAGGCCCGCAAGGACCTGGACTGGGAAGGGATGTACGCTCAGGCCATGGACCCGGAGAAGGCTCGCCGTTACCGCTCCCGCGGCCACACCGAGGACACCCAGGGTTGCTCGATGTGCGGGGATGTGTGCGCCATCAAGATCGTCAAGGAGCACTTGAAGAAAATAGATTGAGGCGGGCCGCCTAACCCAGCATCACTTTCAATTTCTCGAACAGGTCGGCCGCATAGATGGTACTGTGGCAGTATTCGCATTTTGTGGTGTTACCTTCTTGGGGGAGTTTGACATTGGCACCGCAGGTGGGGCACTTTATGGTTTGGACCACCAAACCACCTTTCCCCAATTGCTCTTTTAAAAAACTGAAGTCAAGAACCAATTGGACCCGGTCCATTCTCTTCTTTGCCTCGTTCATCTCACGACATTTTCTTCCCCTGACCTCCAGTTCTTCCTTTAGCTCGATCAGGTCCACAGGTCCAACGATATCTAGGGAAAAGGGGTCTACGGTGCTAAGGTCATATAGCTCTAGGCGGCTCATCGCCTCCCCTACTTCGAAGAACAGGATGACCTTCGGTCTCATAATCCACAAATTGCCCTCCATTGAGGTCGAGATGCCCATTATCTTGTCGTATGTAACCGATTCCACAAGTTCATATTTGTCTCTAAAGAATCCCATATCCTTTGCGAAAATCAACATCCTGGCTTGAGTGCCGATCGCGGTGATGTACTGACTGCCGTACCTACCATTTGACGTGATCACGGAACGTTCGCCCGTGAACATCATATCCATTCGTTCCTGAGGCTCGAGGATGACCAGCTCCTTGTACTTTTTTGGAAGGTCTGAAGGTGTGATAAGGATGGAACGACAATCGTTGATGTCCGTCGAATTGCCCTTGACCTTAGGCCCGTTACAATTCCCACAGTAACTGTGTGTGCCGATGACCTCAGCACCACAATGCTCACAACGACCCATGTCCTCTTGGTATTGTGCTTCTGGGCTATTTAACAAATATGCGGAGTGGAGAGATGGAGCCACTGGAGGGGATCGAACCCCCGACCTACAGTTTACGAAACTGTCGCTCTTTAACGGTCGAACGATGTCGACTGCCGCTGAGCTACAGTGGCAACGGGTTCCCATCAAACCCTGCCCCGATTTAATGTTTTCGTCATGACGGGCGGGCCAAGCAATTGATGGTTTTCAATAAGCAGAAGACAACCGATAAATCCCCCATAACCGAATCATTGCTTCGTGCTAGTCGGAGCGATAGCGGACATGGGCGTCCCTGAGGGGGAGCTCGTCGAGAGGAAAGCGGGCGGACTGTCGTCCTTCCGCGCCTTCATGAACAAGGTGAGGACCGATTCCTTCACCGGGTACATGCAGTCCTCGCTCGCTCTGGAAGGGCACGACTCCAGCGGCATCCTCCTCTTTGAGGAGGGCAAGCCCGTGCTGGCCATCTATTCCTTCCGGCCCTCTGGCAACGATACCGTGGAGATCGTCTACCGGGGCGAGCGCGCCCTGGAGTTCGTTTGCAGCGACTCGTTGAACAACGGCTCTGCTGTGGAGCTACGCCGCATCGAGGACCCAAAACAGACCGAGGGAATGGTAAAGGGCAGGGGGCCGACCAAGGAGTTCGCCAAGGCCTTGGACCGATTCTACCAGACCAGGGTGGCGACGACCCAGGAGAAGGGAGGCAAGGAGAAGCGGGAGAAGCTGGCGCCCGAGAGCGTGGACAACTTGTCCGAGCATATCCTCGACTTCCACCGCCGCACCGCCCTGGAGAAGGCCACGACGAAGAAGAAGGAGCTGGTCATCGACGTGGAGCTGGTGGAGGGCAGCAGCTACCTGGTGGAGGAGTCCAACCGGGATTACTCCCATTCTGTCTTCGCCATGCTGGTACAGAAAGGGATGCCGGGCATCGCCATAACCCGCTCCAACCCCAAGGTGCTCCGAGGGAGCATGGAGGGGGGCAACGCCAAGATCCTCTGGCTAACGGACCATGAGGCCAAAGAGGATGAGACCGTGACCCCATCGTTGGAGAAGATCATGGTGGTCATCGAGGAGTTCCTCGCCAAAGCGGAGGAGTCGGCCATTTTGTTGGACGACCTGCAATATCTCATATCCAGCAACAACTTCGAGGGCGCGGTCCGCTTCATCCGCAGCCTGGTGGACAAGGTCTCAGAGCAACATGCTATATTCCTGCTCTCGGTGGACCCGAACAGCCTGAGCAATCAGGAACGGTCCATCGTGGAGAGGGAGCTCAACGTGCTGGTCAGCCGTTGATCGTGAAAAAAAGAACTTGTCTTAGAGGCGTCTCAGTTCGCTCTTGAACTCGATGAGGTACTCTAGCGCTTCATCATACTGTTCCCGCTTCACTGCCAGCCCCGCGTCCTTGAGCACCTTGACCGTGGTGGTGACATCCTTCCCGTTGGCCTTGGCGTTGATGAGCTGGGACTTGGCCTTCTTCAGTTCCTTGTTCACGACCTCGGGGAGCTGTTCCTGCAAGCACTCCTTGCCCTTGCGAGCAAGTATGCCCATCATGGTCCAGTCGCCGTGCTCTCCCGCTTCCTGGGCCTCTTTGAGCAAACGCTTGGCCTCGCGGGTGTCGATGTAGAACCGTTCGGCGTTCTGGATCAGGACGTCAAGCTGATCGCACATCTCGCTGGCCTCCAGGTATTTCCCAGTGACCTTCTCCGAGATCTTGCGCCCGGTCCGCGCCTCCTTCAATGCTCCGGCGTAGTCGCCGATGGCCAGGAACTGCTTGGTCCGCTCCACCGCCTCGTTGATCTCGGTAGGGTCGGTGTTCATGCCCCGAGCGATGTTCGACAAGCGCTCCAAGTACTCGATGTCGTGATTAATGCGGTCCTCGATGGCTTGGCGCACCAGTACATTGCATTCCTTGACGCATTGCACCGCCGAGGCACGGTCCCCCGCCTTTCCCGCCTTCACGGCATGGTCAATGAGACGGCGGCACTCGCCGGTCTCGATGTCGTGCTCCTTGGCCAGTTCCATCAACGGTTTGACCTCGGCGACGAGGATGGGGAACTGCCTCTTAAGCTCCAGCTGCTCCGGCGACTCTTGGACCATCGGGCTCACCTCGGCCACCGGGGTTGGGGGCGGCGTGAGGTCCGTCTCGAAGCGCTTACCGCAGGCAGGGCATGTCTGGGCGTCGTTGGCGACGTTCTTGCCGCACCTCGGACATTTGGTCTCTTCCACCTCCTCAAATACGAACTCCACTCCGCATTTAGGACATTTTGTAAGATAGCCCAGAATGTGCGTGCCGCAATCTGGGCATTCAAATTCGAAATTTTCCCTCTCTTCTTCCATGGCTTGCCCTGCCATCTAGTCACCGAACAGATAAAAAGATTTGTTAGGGAATATTTATGGTTGGTTATCTGCGTGGTGGTTTTTGACAATATCGAAAAACCTGCTCAAACGAGGCGCCCTCGCATGATGCCAGCATCCCTGGTCGGATCGGGGGTCTCGCATATCAAGGTGATGTCCTCGTTTCGCTTATTGAGAATATTTCGCAAAGGAGCGTAGTCCGGGGAATTCGATGACAGGGGCAGGTGGTTCCTCTCCCCCGCTTCGGTGTACTCTATGCCGCTGAAATGGCAATGCATGCGGGCGGTGGAGCGGACGTCATAACGGTCGAAGACCGCTTGGAATTCCTCCTCGCCCCGGAGGGCGCCACCGCTGCGGGCGTGGATGTGGGCGAAGTCGACCACGGGCTGCACCCCCTTCACCCGTCCCATGACCTCCTGTATCTCGCCCAGTGCCCCCCACTGTCCCTTCTTGCCCATGGTCTCCAGGCCGATGACGACCGGGTTCCTCTCCATTTCCAGGACCTCCCGGCACTTGGTCAGCTCCGTGACCACCTTTTCCGTCACGGCTGCGCTCGACGACCCCGCATAGGAAGCGGCGTGAACCACCACGATCCAAGCGCCCAGCGCATGGGCCGCCCGAGCGGTCCGCAATATCCATTCTCGGCTCTTGGCGACCGTTTCCCCGGATGGTGAGTTGAGGCTTATGTAGTATGGGGCATGGGCGCTGAGCCGGATCCCCAGGCGCTCGGCCAGTGTGCGGGCGTCGTGCGCCTTGTCCTCCGCCATCTGCACGTTGCGGACGAACTGCACCTCCAATGCGTTCAGGCCCAGCCCGTGGGTGCGCCTCACCGCGTCGACCACGTCCACTGAGCCGGGAGGGTAGCCTGCTGGACCGATGAACAACATCGACCGGGAGAATGCAAAAGACCCCATATAAGCTGAGGGTCGGTCTCGAAAGTGTAAATACGCCCTACTCTCTTAGAGTCCATTGAGGTTGTGTGGATGGAGTTCGTCAAGGTGGAGAGGCCTGCGGACACTAACGTCATCATCGGGCAATCGCACTTCATCAAGACCGCCGAGGACCTCTACGAGGCCATGGTCAACTCCGTGCCCGGGGCCAAGTTCGGGGTGGCCTTCTGCGAGGCGTCCGGACCGCGTCTGGTGCGGGTGGAAGGTAATGACCCGGAACTGCGCTCCTGCGCCGCAAAGAACGCCATGCGAATAGGGGCGGGCCACAGCTTCATCATAGTCATGCGCGACTGCTACCCAGTGAACGTCCTGCGCAGCGTGAAGGACGTGCCGGAGGTGTGCAACATATTTTGCGCCACCGCCAACGACCTGGAGGTGGTGGTGGCCTCGAACGAGAGAGGCAGGGGCATCGTGGGAGTGATCGACGGCCAGACGCCGTTGGGGGT
>JACXTP010000038.1 GCA_016919625.1 Methanomassiliicoccaceae archaeon | reverse complement strand
TCCTTTCGGACCTTGACCGCCCTTACCTTTTCGTGATCCGAGTCCAAGGCATCTCACCCCAATAGCAAGGAGCTGAGCACCTTGGGGGAGAAGCGCAGCAGGCCTGGCGCCCGACGCAGCACGGATGGGGCCAGCTCTGTCGGATGGTCGATGTCGCCATTGCTCAGGATCGCCCGCACCTCCTCCTTGTCTAGCAGCCTTCCCACCTCGTTCAGGTCGTCATCGTCGAGCTTGAGGAAGGCTTTGCGCACCCGGTAGCCTCTCTCGATCTCCCGGCCCAATCCGGAACGCCATTCCCTCTCGTAACGCCTTAGCGACCTTAGGTCTAGCTCCGTGTTGGCGAACGCGGAGGATATGGTCTTCGCCGCCAAGCGTGCCCCCTCATGTCCGGTGAAAAGCCCTCCGCCGCTCAGCGGTTTCACCTGGCCCGCCGCATCGCCGACCAGTAATACACCCTCCGCGACGAAGCGTCCCGGAGGGCCTAAGGGCACGGCCCCAGAATAGATGGCCCTCCTTTTTCTCATGTCCAGTTTCATTTTGCCCAAGAACGGTTGCAGGTAATGGTTTGGGTTCTCGCCCCCTTCCGGAACGCAAAGTCCCACCCGGACGAAGTCTCCGCACGGTATGGTCCAGGCGAAAAAGCCCGGGGCAGTTCCGTGGCCGAGATGCACGCCGACGGAGCTCTCCTCCTCCCACTCACCCTCCAGGTCCACCTGGATGCCGCGCAGCAGCTCCTTGGGCCCTGGCAGTCCGCAAGCCCTCCCCACATCGGAGCGAAATCCGTCCGCGCCGACCACCAGCTTAGATCGGCAGGTCAGTTCCAGATGCCCGTGTCCCACCTTCACTGCGATCCCGTTCGTTCCCTTTTCCAGTCCGGTGAAATGATGGTTGTTGAGGTATTCCGCCCCCGCCTTCACCGCCAGGTCCCGGCATCGCTCGTCGAAAAGCCTGCGGTCCACCACCACCGCCTTGGTGCCGTCTGCCTTGAGACGGAGCACCCTCCCGTCAGGGAAATGGATGCATGCCCCATCGATCCGGTTGAGCATCGTGCCTTCCGCCCCGACCGAACGGACCACCCGCTCCGTCACCAGTCCAGCGCACTGGGTGGGAACGCCAGTCCGCTCATGCTCCTCGAATATCAGGGTCCTAAGGGAGCGGGGGAGGTTGGCAGCGGTCAGGCAACCGGCCGGGCCCCCGCCCACAATGGCCACATCGCAATCCATCGTCTCAGGAAGACACGCTCCCGATAATCTAACTTTCTGACCGGTCCAACGCCCGCAATGCGACGAACAGTGAAACGACGACGGTCAGTATCAGAACTACCACCAGCAACAATGGGGCGCTGCCTAGGCTGAACAGCAGAGAGATCGCTATCAACATCAAAGCCAATAGGAACGCCGCTCCCACCCGCAGACCGTGGTCCAAGGCCACGCGCCCCATGCCATTTACCACGCCCCCATCCACCTGTGGCCAAACATCCCCCTCCGGAGCCATGTACCGTTTTGTGCGGACCAATCGGGCTCCCAGTAAAGTGCCCAGGATACAGCTCAGGAAAACCAGTTGGAGGGCCAGCACTCCAAATCCGCCATCAACGGCCAGCACCACCACCGTGAGGACCGTCACCATCCCCGCCCCGAGGAGGAAGAAGCGATGCCGCGAGCCGAAGACCCCGATGGCTGCCAACAGGAGGGACCCCGCCAGAGCGACCTGCAGGGCCCAACGGAACCCCTCCTCCTCGATGGTCACCATAAGGACGATGCTAGCAGGCACCAGGAGCATAGCAAAGCACAGTCCGATCAATGCCGTGTATGCGTCCATTGGGGTCATCCGCGTAGGTGCCACCCCCTCACCCTCACGACATATCGGGACAACGGCTGCGAAGTGTCCCAATCAACCACATGGCAGAAGCGACGCAGGTCAAAGACCCTATCCTCCCGGCTCAAACGCCTCAGGCGGAAATCCAGATCGTCCGCCAGATCGTCCCCCTTCGTAAATATGAAGGGGGAGACCACTACGACCTGGAAACCCCTCACCGATAGCTCCTTGATGACCTGGATGGTCGATTCATCGTCCAAAGGCGTGATGTAAAGGATCAAGGACTGAGGGGAGAAGAAGCGTTGCATGGCCAATCTGATGCTTATGCTCGACCGCTCCCCGGCCGGCCTCACCTCGGTCAGGGTCTCGACGATGCGGTAGAACTGGTGGCGACCGAAGGATGGTTTGATCAGTTCGACATGGTCGGAAAGGATCATGAGCCCGACCCGGTCGCGTTGCCGGAGATAGAACTCCGAGAAACTGGCCGCGGCGCTCACCTCGTGGTCCACCAAGTCCATGCTCCTCACCTTACCGCTCGCCTCCTCCCGGGCGTCGAGCACCACCACCACATCCCCGCTGCGTTCGCTCTCATGCTCATTGACCACCAACGGACCGGAGCGGGCCGATGCCTTCCAGTTGATGGTCCGCCATGGGTCCCCGGACAAATAGTCCCTGAGGCCGAAGAACTCGGACCCGGCACCAAGCATGCGGGAGCGGACGTTCCCAGAATGCTGGCGGACCTTCGATGGCATCAGGTCGCATCGCCTCAGATCGTATATGATGGGCATGACCTTCAGGCCGATGACCTTGTCCAGGGTCCTCTCATCCATCCTCATCTGGAGAAGGTCGAGGCGCCGGATTTGCACAGGGCCGAAACGATAGTTGCCCCGGCGGGGAAGGGAGAAATGGTATTTGAGCATCCTCACCTCACCGGGACGCAACCATAGCGAAAAGCTGCCCCTCCCCTCCTCCAACACGACATCGGACGGAAGGGAAACATCGACCAACACCGAACCGTTGAAACCCTGGCTAAAGATCCTGAGGGAAATGTCCACTTCGTCCCCCTCCATGAACTTCTCCTCCTCCAAGGGCATCCAGTCCACTTCCACCGATCCTTTGGGACCGGCCGCGATGGCCCTCTCCAGGATCAGAATGAGAAGGAGGGGGAGGAGCAAGCTCAGCAACGCACCGTCACGCAAAGCCACCCCGATCATCAGAATGCAGCAGGCCAGTCCAAGCAGGCCTACGCTTGCCAGGGAGCGCAACTCATCCTACCTTTGGGACCGGGGCCTCTTTCAGGACCGACTCCACCACCTGTTCCGGCCGGACGCCACGGACCCAAGGGTCCGCGCCCAGCACCAGGCGGTGCGCCAGGGCTGGCACAGCCACTCGCTTCACGTCGTCCGGTATCACAAAGTCCCTACCGGCCATGGCAGCGTTGGCAGAGGCCAACTTCATCAAGGCCAGCGAACCGCGGGGACTGGCACCCACCTCCACCTGGGAGTGGGAGCGGGTGGCGCTCACGATCCCAACGATGTAATCGTTGACGACATCCTCCATATGGACGGACTCCACCGCCCTCTGCAACTCCAGCACCATCTCCGTCCCGATGACCCGCTGCACAGTCGGCTCCTCCCTGCCCCGCGCCTTCCTCCGCATCAGGATCAACGACTCCTCCTCTTTGGTCGGATAGCCGACAGCGGTGCGGATGAGGAAACGATCTATCTGGGCCTCGGGCAGAGGGTACGTGCCCTCATACTCTATGGGGTTCTGGGTGGCCATGACCAGGAATGGTTTGGTAAGTCGGTGCGTCTCTCCTTCCAGCGTGACCTGGCGCTCCTGCATCGCCTCCAATAGCGCCGCCTGCGTCTTCGGAGGGGCCCGGTTGATCTCATCGGCTAAAAGTACGTTTGTGAACACGGGTCCCTTGCGCAGGGTGAAGCTCGAGTCCCTTCGGTCCAAAACATAGCTGCCAGTGATGTCGGCTGGCAATAGGTCCGGGGTGAACTGCACTCGCTTGAACTCGCAACCTAAGGCCTGGGCGAAGCAGTTGGCCATCATCGTCTTGGCCAGTCCTGGATAGTCCTCGAAGAGCACGTGACCGTCGGCGAGCACGCACAGCATCACCCGCTCCATGACCTCACGTTTTCCCACGATGGTCTTGCCCACCTCATCGATCACTGTGGCGCAGACCTTGCTGACCTCGCTCATGCTCATGACCACTGTTCCACCTTCCTCAAAAGCTTCTCATAGCGTTCCAAGAAACCATCCCCTATGACCACTCCCAACCTCTGGTATTGGGCCAGGTTGACCGTGCCTTTGTCCTCCAACATCGTCAGGCGGTAGAGCTCGGGGTCGCCGACCAACCTCTGCAGCACGTTGGGATTGGATAAAACATAGACCCATCTATCCTCGCTAAGGTTCCTGCGCACCCGTACACGGTTCAAGAGGGCGTGCTTCAGTTCCATGTAAACGTTCAATTGGCTGTATGGCTGCCCTTGAATGGCTAGCTCCATGAACGTCTCCACCTCCTCCGCTCGGATCTCGATTTCGGCCGCCTCGCTGACCGCCCTCTCTTCCTCCCTAGGCATGGCAAGGCGCACTAACACCAGCAGCAACACCCCAAGGACCACCAGGAACATCAGGTAACGACCCCAGGGGTCGGACCAGCTGTCCGAAACGAATGGGAGGAACAGGACGATGGCGAACACGACCAGGGCAATGAGCACAAGCAAGGACCCCACGGTCCGACCGAGATCGGCAAATGTGCCCTTCTCATCCCTAGATGGGATAGGTAGCTCCGACAGGTTCCGTCACCCCCGACGCAACTTTCTCTTTGATCTCGGCCAGGCATCGCAGCGCCTTGGCCCGGTCCTCGTCTCCCAAATCATGGTGGCTATAGCGGGCCACTTCGAAGATATCAGTCAGACCGCGGACCGCCTTTTCAGGCCATCCCAGATCCCTAACTGAAAGCTCGGCGAACTCCCTGGGGGTAAGAACCTCATGGTCCACTGCGCTGGGGATCAGGCGACACATCTCGTAATAGGCCCGCAATACCGTTTCTCTGAGGTCCCCCGTTCCATAGCCAATGTCCAAAATTGCTTGGTCCAGGACCTCGACCTGTTCAAGCCGGTCGGGCGGCGTTTTGTCCTTGCTGAACGCACCCTGCCCCCTAAGGTAACGCACCAGGGGGATCATGATGACGATCACTAATACCAGCACACCGATGAGAGTGAAAGAGTTGTAGGTTGTGCCACCGCCATCGGTGTCATTGACACCACCACTCGTTCCATTGGTGTCGTTGCCCCCATTCACAGTAAAGTTCCCTCCGAGCGGCCCGGCGTAAAAAAGCACCAAC
>JACXTP010000004.1 GCA_016919625.1 Methanomassiliicoccaceae archaeon | reverse complement strand
GGGGACGAAGGTCTGACGGTCCTGGTACGGGCGCTGCCAGCTGGACCTCACGATAATTCCGGCGATCTGCGGGCGGCGATCGAGGGGGCGGTGGACGAGATATCCGATAGATGCGATTCGATGTTCCTGTTCTATGGCCTATGCCGGAACTCGTTGTACAAAACGGAGCGGATCGCGGACCGCATCGGTAAGCCCGTGAGCTTGCTGGTCGATACTGAAGGGCATCCGGTCGATGATTGCTTCGGAGCGAACATCGGCGGGAAGAGGCCATACCTCAACGCCATCAAGGAAAATCATGGCACGATCTTCGTCTTCCCGGGATACGCCGAGAACTGGCACCGACGCCAGGGAAAGAAGGACCTGGTCAAGGTGGTCGAGCAGGTGGAACAGATGCGGTTCGTCTTCGAGAGGACCGGATACAACCGGGTGATGATGCTCGAGAACGGACTGGGCGACCACGATAAGTTCACCGAGAGGGTCAATGGGTTCGCCAAGATGTTCAACTTCCAGGTATTGGACCGACAATGCCGCTTGGACGTGTTCGAGCATTCCTATGCTGAGGCTAAGAAGGCCCTGGACCGGTGCGTCGGACCGATCGATACAGGCGCACCGGGTGATGGCACTTAACAGACCATGTGCTTGGCGCCCTGTTCCTTGACCTTGTGCAGAGATTCCCTTAGGACATCCAGTGTCCCTTCCCGGCTCTCATGCCTTAATTTCAGATCGGCCGCGAAACGCTTGCTCTTCGCGAGCAGCTCCTCCCTGTCCCCCACACCAGTATCGACGAAAAGGACCCGTTCATATCCGTTGAAAAGGAGGCCGAGGATGTAATCGATGTCGAAATCAAGCGTGTCCGTCTTCATCTTCCGCTTCATGTCCTTCTCGAACCACTCCTTGCCCCAATCGGCGAAGAATGGGGTGGCGAACATCGTTCCGGCACATATCTTCCTCTCTCGGGCATATTCCTCGGGGGTGAGCAATACCCCGATGCAATCGTCCGCGGGGAGCTTGATGGTGGGCACCTTGAGCTCGTTCTCGATGTCCTTAAGTGATTGGCAGATCCCATAACCGAGCAATACCGCATCGGCTCGACCCTCCCAAGCGTTCACCTTCTCGATGATGGCGGCCCGCAGCTCCTGGGGGTACTCGTGCAACCCGAACTCCACATACTCTTTGTAAATGATGTCCGGGTCATCCTCCAGGACCTTGTCCAGTTCCTGTCTGAAGGTCTCGCAGGCGATCACAGCTATCCTCAATTTAACACTACCCTGATCGATCCCAAATCCCTCTAGCAAGGATCGACCGAGATTAAGGACGATTCTAGAAATATTAAAATATTACTATGTATAATTATTCTATTACGACTAAGATGAGAGCATCGGACCTCCAAGACCAAATAGAATCCTTGCGGACCGAAGTCAGGGGTATCAACACACTCCTTCAGAGGATCCAAGCGGAGGATGTCAGGCGAGTATACGGAAGCCAAATCCGGTCGGTGCTGATCGAGAAGGCCCAACGATTCTTCGAAAAGGAAGGAAAACTGTTGAAAATAGGCCATCATGGATGGTTGGATGAGTTCCAGGAAAGAACCATAATGATGATCGACCGAACGATCTCCACCTATCAGCTGCTTGATAGGGAGGAGGCGATGAAAGTCCTGGAAGGTTACGTCTCCGGTGAATGGCCAGATGGATCGAGGGAATCATTCCAACGATGCATGCAATTGGTGAACGAGATCGTCGAGCAATTCGACAACTACTTTTCCATTTCGGTTGGATGGAATGAACATCTATCTGGTTCAGGACCGTCCCAGAAAGCAAGTTCGCTGGAAGAAAGGATCCTGAGCCCTGAGAAGGTTGAGGTATTGATAGGACCACTTTCCAACGCGATAAGGGTAGGTGTGCTTTTGGAGCTGAAAGCCAGGGAAGGCGGCCTGACCGAACTGAGCCGAAGGATGGGGTTGCAAAAAGGGCACCTGCAATTCCACGTCAAGATCCTCAGTGAGGCTGGTTATGTGCTTATGGACAGAAGGACCCACCTTTATTTTTTGACATCAAGAGGGGAAAGAGCGTTGAAGGGGCTCGGGGAAATGGTGAAGGATCTGGAACTAAAGGAATGATGTCCGGGTCATCCCCCAGGACCTGGTCCAGTTCCTGCCTGAACGTCTCGCAGCGATGACCGCTATCCTTAAAGTAACCTCTCCTTCCCTGAGGCCATCGGACATTAGGCAATACGACATTATGACAGGTTGCACGATGGATCGATCGACCGACTTGAAAAAAGGTTGTATAGGTCCGACTCGAAGTGTCGCTGTTGAAGGAGCCTTTAAAATGCCAACGAGCAAGGGTCGAGGTGGGGAAGAGCGGTCGAGGCCAATGGTGTGGGGGGGCGAGCTGTCCTGGTCGGAGGGCCAAGCTGTTTTCAAGGACTGTTCGGGCGGCAACATATACGCCTTCGTCAAGAATGATGAGCTGGGACGGATGATGGTGGCAAGTTCCACTTGGATCGATGGGACCGACGGTCGCATCTATGTCACCTTCGAAGGCGAGCTGATGGAAAGGGATGCCTCGTGGGAAGGACGCACAGGCCCCCGGGTGAAGCTAGTTCGTTTCATCAGGGCGTGGCCCGGGCAACGTTGCGAGAGGGCGATGGCCGACTCCTCGTTGACCAACACCTACTGGCGCATCGTTCGTCTACTAGGAAATGAGGTCGTGGTCGAGGATGGCCAGAGGGAGCCGCACATGGTGCTAAGGAATGAGGATATCCACCCGTCATGCTCGGCCACTGTGGGGTGCAATCAGATATTCGGCGGTTATGAGACGAAGGATGATCGCATCAAGTTCGGTCCGATGGTGACCACGCTGATGGCATGCCCACCGCCGCTGGACGCCATGGAGATGGATCTGATCGCTGCGCTCGACCGTTCCGCCCGATATCACATCCTGGCCCAAACGATGGAGCTATATGATGAGAATGGGTCCCCGATGGCGCTTTTCGAGGCGGTCTATCTGTGATGGATAATATGACCTAGGTATCTGACATCTTGTAGCGCAGGAGCGCGGCCAGGCCTCCCAGGGCCTCAAGCTTCTTTCCGCCTTCGTGATGCTCGCTAACCACGACCACCGTGCCTCGGGCCTGCTCCGTCCCCTTCATGACCCTCTCCATGCCCTTCTCCCTGATCAAGGTGTCAATGATGAGCAGGACCTCCACCGCTCCGGCGGAGACGGCGTCGGCGACCTGTTTCGGCCCGTAGGCCACAGGACCGTCCTTGGCCACTTCCTCCAGCACCTTCTCCACCAGGTTCATCTCCTCGGCCACTCGCGAACCCTTCAGGACCTCTCCGCCGATGCCTCGTTTCATCAGCTCGTGTATGCCTTGCATGCCCGCCTGGCCGGTGTGGTATACGAAGACCTTACGGAACAGCTCGGGCTCCTTCTGCTTCCCTAGGGCGAGCAGCGTCTCCTTGGCGAACCCCGGACCAAGGATGACCAGAGGCACGTCGGGGGTGATGGCCTGCTTGATCTTGGAGATGATCTCGTCGTAGTAGCTTTCCCCGGTGTCCTTCTGCTCGTACATCTTGCCGCCGGTGGGACCAGTGATCGTTGCCAGGTTCTTCAGCCCGTATTGGCGCAGCACGGCGATGGTGGCCTCGTCGTTCTCCAGGGAGACGAAGACGATGTTCGGCTTCTTCGCGTCATCCACCGACCGCCTCACCCGGTCCAGGTCTGCGTCCGTCCAGTGGACCTTCGCCACCGTGATCCATTCCCCCTCCTCCATGCTGAGGGTGTGGTATGAGCCGATGTCCTGCGGCCCATCCTCGATGACGCCAAGTATGCGCAGCCGGCCGTCGTACTCGTGGAACTCCATCTTCTCGACCCGGATGCCCAGGGTCATGCGCTTCTTCTCCGTGCGCTCGGCGCGTATCTTGTCGCTCTTGGCCTCGTCCCGACGATAGGTGGAAGCGAACACCAGGTCCCCCGGTCGGACTATGTTGTAGAGATGCCACAGGTCGTCGCTCACCTCGACCATGAGCTTGATCTCCCCCTTGAAGCGGTCCTGGTGCAGGATGCGCATGGGGATGGCAACTGCGCCATCACTATTTTTATTCGTTGGCAGGCCTTCAGGCATATGTGGACGAGGGCTCGCCGATAACGAAGAAAGAGCTAGGTCGATCCATCATCGGTATAGTGATAATAGTGGTCATCATCGTGGCCAGCGCACTGCTTCTCGCCACCCCTCTTTGGTACCTATGGCCATTCATTTTGGTCATATCGCTGCTCTTGATCGCATTCTTGACGGTTTCCAAGAAGATGTGGCGATGCCCGTCCTGCGGAGCATCATACCAAATTTCCGTCCTCCAAGACCTCCTTGCCTTCCATGGATTGGAGAGAAGGGACGGACTTTACCATGAATGGAAGAAGTTGAGATGCCCAGTGTGTGGTGTAAAGTCGCGGTCATATCCCGTCGATGAGAGGGGCGGACCTCCACAATGACGTGAGGTCCCTCCCGGTCTGCGGATGCCTGTCCCATTGCCCGAAAGCCATTTATTGGACATGGCATAGTGTTCCAATGTCCTTTTTAGGACAAAAACGCCTACCCTTGTCAGGTCGACCCTGAGTAATGTTATATATGATTTAAGTTTACCATCGAAACCTGATGTCAAGGTGCTTTCTTGTCTTAGAGGACGGGACCATTCTGGAGGGCACCGGTTTTGGTTATGAGAAGACCACCTATGGTGAGGTCGTCTTCAACACCGGCATGACCGGTTACCAGGAGAGCCTAACCGACCCGTCCTACCTCGGCCAGATCCTTATCATGTCCTATCCCTTGATCGGCAACTACGGTACCAACCCCTACGACGTGGAGTCGGAAAAGGTGCAGGTGCGTGGTTTCGTGGTCCGACAGAACTGCAAGGAGCCGAGCGACATGTACCAGGGTCGGACCTTAGACGCTTACCTAAAGGAAAACAAGATTCCTGGGATCAGCGACCTGGACACCCGATCCGCCATCATCCGCATCCGCGAGAAGGGGACGCCCCGGGGAGCCATCGTCTTCGACGAGGACCCGATGGATGTCCTGGAGAAGGTGCGCCACATG